>CAXREW010000148.1:0-2832 GCA_964229455.1 Flavobacteriaceae bacterium
GTCACGGGCCAAACAATGGATCCTCTCTCGATTTGATTTGGATGGAGGGGAAATGATTCTGAAAAAATCCGACCGAAATGAAATGGATTGAAGACATACTGAAAGCCAAGTTGAGCGGTTCAAAGGCCAAAACTGATCCTGCCTTGGACAATGCCCTTTGGGATAAAATAGCGGCGGGGTTGAATGATGTCCCTTCAGATGGTGTGGCCACATCTGGGAAGCACAGACGATTGAAACAGGTCACTGCCACAGCAGGATTGCTTGTACTTTTGGGCATTGGGTATGGCTTGATGCGGGATGTAGGGGACGCACTTGTTGCAACCAATCGAAAGGCCAAGGAAAAACAGCCCAGTACGATTCCGTCTGAAGCACAAGTTGCGCTAGTGGATGACGGAGGCGTCGAAATTTCCGCGTCAGGATCCTTGCAAGAGGCTTCGATGCCAGATGAACGAATCGCTGATGAAGCCGAGACGCAGGGGACTTCTTTCCCCGAGCAGCGCAGTGAGAGCGCTCAGACGCAGCAAACCGAAAGGCCTCAAGGATCTAATTCCTGGTCAAGCACTGGCAGCCCTCCGATGCCATCTGCATCGGTGACCATCCAAGTGGTGCCGGAAGATGATGCAATGCAATCTTCGTCAGTGGCGCAGCTCACCCGAAGCACCAATGAGCCAGATGCAGAACCATCAGACCCTGCAGTCCCTCTACTTTTCTTGGTGCCGATGCCACCACTGAGCGGGCCGAGCTGGGGTCATGCATCCTTAGCAGGTGATGCAAAAGCAGGGTCCCATAACCCGCGATATTTTGCCATTCGCGCCTACGGTGGAATGACCGTAAGTGACTTTCGCTACCAAAATGAAAACTTGGCCATCTTCAGTGATCATTTCCACGCGGCTTCAAGCGCTTTTTCGGGGGTTGCATTCGACTTTGAATTCAGACGTCACCAATGGTCGGTGGGGTTGGGGTGGTCGGACTTCGCGCAACGATTGGAATTTGAGCACACTTGGCAATCAGAATATGTCGACCCCCACGGCATCGTTGCGGTGGAGATGGATGCGGTGTCCGGAGATACATTATCCGTTCAAACAGGACCTGTATTGGTCACCGCTAGCCATCACCGCCAGGTGCGTGATTACAACCATTGGAACGCAATGGTGATTCCAGTGGAATGGCGAAAAGAATGGCTGGTCTCTCAATGGACCTTTGGGGCGGCATTGGGCGGCCAATTGCTCATAAGAACGGGTGGACGCGGCCAATCTTTTGTGGACGAAGGCACCTTGGCTGCATTTGATGATGCCGACTTGTCCCGGTCGAGGATAACATGGTCACCGTCTTTGCGGGTATACACGGGTTATCAATTTGAACCGGAGTGGAGATTGGATCTTTCTCTTGCTGCAGGCGCACAGTCGGTGGGGAGTCGAAGCAATGAGGCTCTGACGGGTTCTGTGCTCACCGCTTGGGAAGGGCAACTGCGTACGTTTCAAATTGCCGCAGGCGTGACGCGGTATTTTGAACTTCTGCGTTCACCGGCTGTCAAGTAGGTGGACCCTGTGTCTGTTTTATTGCATTTCATGCTATGGAATTTGCTGTTTCCGGATTAAGTGTCACACGAAGAGAGGAGTAGCGGTAACACGCAGTAACCAATCAAGAAAAAATGAAAAACATGAACAATACATGCGTTTGGGTGCTTATGGCCCTGCTCACAATCAGCGGCAACCTCGCTGCTCAATGGGACTTTACGCTTTACGACGCACTCAATGGCCTCGCTTATGCGACGGAGGCAAATAACGACGATCCTTGTTGCGGTCTCGCTGTTTATGCCTTTCAGGGATACAACTCTGACGAATTGTATGATATGGATGCGGAGTACACTGTTTTTGTTCCGAATGAGGCAGCTGTGGACGATGTCTTGGCGCTTATGAACTTAAACCAATATGATATGCTCAACTTTTCTGATTTTGAGACGGCTCTGGATTACCACATCGTTCCGGGTACGTGGATGGCAGCCGATTTGGAGGACGGCATGTCACTGGTGACCTTACAAGGTCAGAGTCTTGCTGTTTCTGTCGGTGCGGGTGTCATGATTGATGATGCCAACGTCATCGAGACGGACATTACAGCCGATAACGGCGTAATACACGTGATTGATGCCACGTTGGCACCTGCTGGTTACCCGGAGGCAACGGTGGTTCAAGTGGTGATGCAAAGTGAAGCCCACACGGCATTCGAGCAAGCGATCAGTAACGCCTACTTGGTTGATTACCTGTCAGCGCAAGCCCTAGAAGCAGAGGACGACAGCAACGGCGATCCACTGCCCGGACCGTACACGCTTTTTGCGCCAACTGACGACGCAATTGCTGCCTTTGCAGCAGCATATGGGTATGCCGATGCAGAATCCTTTCTGGCGTCACAATTCGTGGATGAATTCATGGAACGACACATCGTTATCGGCAACTACCCGAGTGCGGATTTGAGTGATGGCCAGACGCTGACTTCTATGTCTGGCGAACCCATCACGATTGCAGTCGATGCTGAAGGTGTTTCTGCCTCCGGTGCAGCAGTAGAAATCGCCGACCTCCTGGCGTACAATGGTGTGGTGCATTCCATTGCCTCTGTCCTGCCTCTAGACATCCCGAGCGTTTCGGGAACATGCGGGACATGGACAGTCAATTTGTTCAACAACAACATGAACTCCGCTTGGGGCAACAATGCCTTGGACATTTACGTGAACGGAACGTTGCTTTCATCTGAAACCTGCAACGAAGTTGCTGTGGATACCGACGGTGATTTCTGGCCCGATGAAGCCGGGGTATGCACGTTTGCCTTTGCTGTGAA
>CAXREW010000149.1:0-3790 GCA_964229455.1 Flavobacteriaceae bacterium
CGCCATAGGACTGGAAATCAAAGAACGCAATCCCGAATTGACAGTGTTGTACGTGAGCTCCGAAAAGTTCACCCATCAATTTATTGACGCGGTCCGCAACAATTCAGTCAATGACTTCAGCCACTTCTACCAAATGGTGGACGTATTGCTCATTGATGACGTTCAATTCTTTAGCGGAAAAGAAAAAACACAAGACGTTTTCTTCCACATCTTCAACCACTTGCACCAAACGGGCAAGCAAATCGTTTTGACAAGCGATAAGCCACCGGTTGAAATGCAAGGCATGGAACAGCGCCTCCTCTCCCGCTTCAAGTGGGGATTGAGCGCCGACCTGCAGGTTCCTTCGTTGGAGACCCGCATGGCCATCTTGGAGAAAATGATGTACGCCGACGGCATTGAACTACCACGTGAGGTGGTTGAGTACCTGGCCTACAGCATCACCTCAAACGTGCGCGAATTGGAAGGGGCACTCATCTCCCTCATCGCACAGAGCAGCCTCAATAAGAAAGCCATCACGTTGGATCTCGCGAAGCAGATGATCGATAAGTTCGTCAAGAACACCGCACGCGAGGTCAGCATCGACTACATCCAAAAGGTGGTCTGTGATTACTTCGACCTGCCCCTCGAATTGCTCAAGAGCAAAACACGGAAGCGCGAGATTGTTCAGGCGCGTCAAATCGCCATGTACTTTTCAAAGAAGATGACGAAGAGTTCGTTGGCCAACATTGGACTGCACTGCGGCGGAAAGGACCACGCTACCGTTCTCCACGCATGCCGCACAGTGAACAACTTGCAGGAAACCGACAAGCATTTCCGCAAGTACCTCGAGGACCTCGAGAAGAAGCTGGCCATCCATTAAGCATACGCTGCTCTGCGTCCATGAAGCGCGTCCTCGTCGTTTGCCTCGGCAACATCTGCCGTTCACCCATTGGTGAAGGCCTACTGAAGCACCATGCCCAGCAACTCGGTATGCATCTTTATGTGGATTCCGCTGGAACTTCAGGCTGGCACCAAGGCGAACATGCAGATGCGCGCAGCATCGACGTCATGCGCACACACGGACATGACATCTCGGACCAACGTTCCCGTGCACTCATCGCTGAAGATCTCTTCTCGTTTGACCACATCCTGGTCATGGACTCACAAAATTTGAACGACGTCAACCGCTTAGGAACAGGAACAGCAAGCGTAGAACGTTTCGTACTTGGTTACGATGTCCCAGACCCCTATTACGGTGGTGACCGCGGCTTTGAGCAGGTCTATTCCATGATCGATGAAGCGGCTGAACAGTGGATCCAGGAGTGGTCCCAAGCATAGACACACATGCCAACGCTCCACCTCATACCCAACACCCTCGGTTCGCGAAGCCCGCTCGAACACCTACCTGCAAGTGCCTTGCATGCCTTGCGATCGTGCGGGCGCATGATTGTCGAAAGCGACCGATTTGCACGTCGGCTGCTCAAAGACGCGTTTCCCGACGAAAACCCACAGCGGAAAATGAGCTTCCCGTTGAACGAGCACTCGACACCAGAGGATCTCGTCGACTTGTTGCAGTGGTTCAAAACCGACGAAGACATTGCCTTGATTTCAGATGCAGGTGCACCGGCCGTAGCCGATCCTGGAGCAGCCGCGGTGCGCATGGCCCACAACGCTGGATGGCGCGTGCAACCGCACATCGGCCCTAGCAGCATTTTGCTCGCCCTCATGGCATCGGGCATGAACGGCCAGCAGTTTGCGTTCAAAGGCTACCTGCCTCGCGACCAACAAAGGCGCGAACGCATTTGGAAGGAGATGAAAGAAGGGCTTTCCCGTAGAAAGGAAACGCAGGTCTTCATGGAACCGCCTTACCGCAACGACCAAGCCTTCAAGGAGTGCCTGAAAAATCTCCCCGCAGATCAGCAACTTTGTGTGGCGGTCGATATCACGCTCGAAACCGAATGGATTGGTTCATTCGCTGTTTCCGACTGGAAACACCGCAAGGCCCCGGAGCTGGATAAGCGTCCGTGCCTCTTTCTCATTGGACACTAAGAGAATTGGCTTCGGCCTGAAATTCCCACTGAAAACCCAGCACGTCTGACGTGGAGACACCGAGTGCTTCCCTGCCCGGCTCATCCAGTACCGCATCAGCAGGACACCAGCAAGCCCATTTCCGCTTCAACGGATAGAGTCGTTGCAAATCAGCCAGCACGGGAAACAACTGTCCATCGTCCTGCACATCAAAATCCCACGACGAGGCGCCGAGGTCATCGAGCAGGCCGTCCTTATTGGACAGGCGGAAGGTGCGAAGCTCGATGCGCACACGATCCGGTTTCGATTCAAATGCAAATCCCTCACTCCCTTCGTACCATGCCATACAGGGAGAAGCAGCCAATTGAGGGGCTTCAATCCAATCAGCATCACCCGGCCACTCGCCGCGTTCCATCCCATCGAGCAGCGCATTCCAAATGGCACGCGTTTCGCGCGTGTTGATGGCAGCGGCCTCGCTTGAATTCGGCAACCGCTGCTCGATGTTCAATAGAAGGACAGCTTCCTGGGGGACCAACGGCGGATAACCAGTCAGTCCCCAAGCCAAGTAGGAAGGCACGATGCATACAGCTCGCTGCTTTTTGGTCAAGGTGGTGGCCAATTCATGAAAACCGGCTGGCCAATCGCTTCGGTTCCATGCGAACCGGAGGGGCTCTTCTTGTGTCCAAATAGATAAAACCGTAGAATCCGTGAGCATCAATTCCCCTACCCACTCTACGGTGTCGCCTGGTTGTAAGCGCATTTCCAACGGTTGTAAAGGCTCGGATGACCAAGCCCGCAATCCGGTGGCCGTCTCCACATAATGCGGCATCGCAGCACTGTGCATGCAAGCCACAAGGGAATCAATAAACATCCGCTCTTGCTCGGCTTTTTCTTGGTTAAAGGCCAGTAAGTCTTCGCGCGTAACTATGTTTCGCTCGGGATGGACCGGCGGCTCCGTGCCGCAGCATACGAGAACGAGCAAAGCAGCCCACCAGAAAAACAAAAGATGAAACCTTGTCATCATCGGCCTGCGTCAAACCAATCCGACAGCCGATCGCTCACGAACGCAAGGAATTCACCAACCGTCTTGCCCTTAACAATACCGCCGGCCGCATTCTTGTGTCCACCCCCGTCAAATTCAGCCGCTGCAAGGTCCCGGACGCTAAAGTCACCCACAGAACGCAGGCTCAATTTGATCAACCCAGGCTCTGCTTCTCGTGCCATGATCGCGACGCGCACGCCAGCGAGCCCAAGCACCTTGTTTACCAAGCCTTCGGTATCACCGGATTCATAATGAAACCGATCCAAATCGCCATGCTCCAACGCTACGATGGCCAGTCCCTGATCGCTGTACACCTGCAACCGTTCACTCATCGCAAAGCCTTGCAATTGCACCCGGTTCAAAGATTGCTCATCAAAGGTGTTTTGGTGGATGACCGCATGGTCAAGACCACAGGATAGGAAATGAGCCAGAACCGCGTGCGTATGAGCAGTAACCGAAGGAAATCGGAACGATCCGGTGTCGGTCATGATGCCTACGTACAAACACGTCATGGCCTCCTGCGTCATTTCATTCGTCTGACCCCAGCCCGCAATCAAATCCACCAGCAACTCACACGTTGATCCACACGAGGGGTCCGAAAGCAGGCGATCCGCAAAATCATCGGGCAACTGATGGTGGTCAACGACCCATTTTTGCCCCGGGGCATTTCGAAGAGCCTCTTCCATCTTGCCCACACGGTCAAGCCCGTTGAAATCAAGGCACCAAATAATGTCTGCCTCA
>CAXREW010000150.1:0-3041 GCA_964229455.1 Flavobacteriaceae bacterium
CCGAAGTTGTCGAGCTTGAAGCGTGGAATCCGGCGGATCAGACTGTGCCGAGTTTAGGTTTGTCGGATGAAGTGAGTTGGATCCGATTGAAGGTGGAGAGCCGCAGCGAGAACGGCCAGCTCATCGAGATTCAAAACGCCGGCATCGACGAACTGACGGGTTACATGGTTTGCGACGGCAAGGTGATTGCGACGTACAACCGCGGCGTGTTGCAGGATGGAGCCAATGACGGATCCTTCGGCACGTACCCTACTTTTCCCATTCCATTGGTCGAGTGTGGAGAGCTCTACGCGGTGTTCCGCATGAAGTCCTCCAAACCGCTGCTGTTGCCGATGCGCATCGCAGGACCGCGCGAGGTGTTGAACGACGCCCACCAGCGAGACATCTTGTTCGCCGCTTATTTCGGGGTGATTCTGGTCATGCTGCTTTACAACCTCTTCCTGTTTTTCAGTGTGGGGGATCGGAGTTACCTGGAGTATTCGCTATTCATTTTCATGATCGGCGGTACGCAGTTTGTACTCAACGGGTATGCGCCGTATTTCAACGTGGAGGCGTGGCCGTGGTTCAACGCGCGCATCACCCACTTTTTCGGGGTGTTTAGCGGATTGACGACCATTGTTTTTGCCCAAAACTTCCTCCGGCTCAGCCGCTATGTGCCCTGGCTGCACAAACTGCTGAACGGGTACTTCGTCGTTTACCTCGTAGCGCTTGTTTTCGCCATATCCGGCCAGTTGGTTTGGGCCTACAACGTGATCAATTTCTGTGCGGCGGCGATTTTCTTTTTTATTCCCGGCGCCATCATCACCATGCGCAAAGGGTACAGCCCCGCAAAGTACTTTCTGCTGGCCTTTTCGATTTTCATCGTCGCCGTGGTGGTCTTTGTGATGAAAGACGCTGGAGTCATTCCATACAACGCATGGACTTTCTTCGCCTTGCCATTGGGCAGTGCGATTGAAATGGTGCTGCTGAGCTTGGCGTTGGCCAGCCGAATCAACCAGCTCAAAAAGGAGAGTGCGCATGCCCGGGAAGAGCAGCTGCGCATCTCCCAAATCAACGAACGCATGGTGCGCGAGCAGAACACGAAACTCGAAGAACGGGTCCGCGACCGAACGGCTGATCTCGAGGAGGTCAATGCCAACATGCGCACGACCTTGGAAGAGCTTCAGTCTGCACAGCAGCAGTTGGTGCAATCGGAAAAGCTAGCGTCCATCGGTCAGTTGACGGCGGGCATTGCCCACGAGTTGAACAACCCCATTAATTTCGTTTCCTCGAGTGCGCAGTCTTTGCGGCGGGATTTTGAAGACCTCAATGCCATCATCGACCTCGTCAAGGCCATGGATCCAGCGGCGGCTGATTTGAATGAGCAGGTCAATGGGGTCAAAGAGAAGCTGTCCCAGTTGGACATTGAGTTCACGCAACAGGAAATCGAGGAGTTGCTCAACGGTATTGAGGACGGCACGGTTCGTACTTCAGAAATCGTGAAAGGCCTTCGCATTTTCAGCCGCATGGACGGGGACAATTTCATCCAGGCCCAACTCAACGAACTGATCGAATCCACCCTGATTGTCTTGCGCAGCAATTTCAAGGACGCGGCGGTGTTGCAATTGGATTTGGGCGAAGAGATGCCGCCAGTGATGTGCCAGCCCGGGCGGTTGAACCAGGTCTTCATGAACATCATCACGAACGCCATCCAGGCGATGGAATCGCTCGGCCGCGATCCAGAGGAGAATGTGTTGTCCATCGAGACGGACCGGGTGGATAGCATCGGTCAAGCGTGGGCAGAGGTGCGCATCAAGGATGCCGGGCCCGGGATGTCCGAGGCCGTGAAGTCGCAAATTTTCGATCCGTTTTTTACCACGAAGCCGGTGGGCGAAGGGACGGGCTTGGGCTTGAGCATCGTGATGGGCATTTTGCGCGATCACAATGCTGAAGTTGAGGTCGAGTCCGAGGAAGGCGTGGGCACTGAATTCATCATACGATTTCCATTATGATCAACGTACTCTACCTCGACGATGAGGCGCATAATTTGACGGCGTTTCGAGCAGCATTTCGGCGGGATTTTCAAGTGCATGTCACCACTGAACCGACCGACGCGGTGCGCATCCTTCGGGAACATCCGATCGAGGTTATCATCTCGGACCAGAAAATGCCCAAGCTGAGTGGGGTCGAATTTTTTGAACTCATCGCGCCCGATTACCCCGATCCGGTGCGCATGCTCCTCACCGGCCATGCCGACATCGATGCGGTCATCGACGCGATCAACAAGGGGCAGATTTACAAGTACATCGCGAAGCCGTGGAACGAATCTGAGTTGCGTGACCTCGTGACTGAAGCGTCGCAGCTTTACCACGACCGCCAGGCCATCGTCCTCCGGGGCGAAGACCTCCAGCAGCGGATGAGCAAAGCCGAGCAGGAAGCTGTGAAAATCCAATCCCTCACGGCAGACAAATCAGCCCTTACCGCCGAAGAGACCTCACGGGTGTTTGACCTCGCAAATGCTATCCAGCGCTTGCTGCAGGCGTAATCAGCGGAGGTATTTGAAATCCTCGCCGGGTTGGATGTTCTTCAACGTCGCGAGGATCAGCTTGATGCAATTCTCCACGTCGTCTCGGTGCACCATCTCAACAGTGGTGTGCATGTAGCGCAGAGGCAGGCTGATTAGCGCACTGGCTACGCCTTTGTTGGAGTAGGCAAACGCGTCGGTGTCGGTGCCGGTGAAGCGGCTGGCCGCCATGCGCTGCAATGGAATTTTCTCCGCATCTGCGGTGTCGATGATGCGCTGCAAGAGGTTGTTTTGGACGGCCGGTCCGTAGGTCACGCCCGGACCTTTGCCTGCAGCTACATCCCCGTTGTCGATTTTGTTCATCATCGGCGTGTGGGTGCAGTGGGTCACGTCGGTCACGATGGCCACATCCGGTGAAATCCGCTCAGCGATCATTTGCGCCCCGCGCAACCCAATCTCTTCCTGAACCGAGTTGGTGATGTAGAGGCCACACGGCAACTTGGTGCCCTCCTCATGCAGCAGCCGGGCGACTTCCGCG
>CAXREW010000151.1:0-9981 GCA_964229455.1 Flavobacteriaceae bacterium
ATGTAGACGCGATCGCCTGCTTCCATGGTCATGGTACCACCATCAGGGGTGGAGATGGTCACCTCTTTGGCGAGGTTGAAGAACCCGCCGCCGCCATGGATGAAGTGGCTCCATTCCCAGGCTTGTGAGCTCAAGAAGAAGATGCCGCCCACAATCGTCAACCCCATCCACTTCAATACGCTGGAGCGGTCGTTGCGGTGGCCGGCCTCCACAGCCAACACCATGGTCACCGAGGATACGATGAGGATGAATGTCATCAAGGCCACGTAGATGAGCGGGAATTCACCTTCCAACCCGGGAAGAGCGCGGAAGACTTGTTCGCCAATCGGCCAAGCGTCTGTGCTGCTTGCTCGAACGAACCCATACGCAGTGAGCAGTCCTCCGAATGTCAAGGCATCCGACACGAGGAAATACCACATCATCATCTTCCCATAACTCACACTGAAGGGTGAGCGACCTCCTCCCCAGAGGACTTCTTTCGAAATGGCTTTTGTTGCTTCTCCGCCCATGGCTACAATTTGGCGGTAAATTTAGTCAATTGCTTGCAACGAAACACCTTTTTTGTGGCCCGGAAACAATCAACAAGAGATTTCGTTCAATCCCCTCGCGAATTTTTAGTTCAAGAAGAACAAAAACGCGACTAAGTAGAGCCAGAGTGCGCCCATGAAGTGCCAGTAAATACTGAGGGACTGGAGCCGGACCACATCGCCGGAATGGATGGTCCCCAGGGCCACACGTATGCCATTGACAACGAGGTAAATAAACCCGAAAATGAGGTGTAAAATGTGCACGGCAATCAAGGCCCATAAGTACCCACCGCCGGAGTTGGACGTGCGGGCTACATCGCGGGTGATTGGCTTCACCATGAACTCGTCGTTGGACGCATAGAACTCGTTTCGCTCGGGGCTGTAAATCAGCGGACGTCCATTGCGGGAAACTTCGTAGTCCTGGCCGTAGACGGCGCCGCTTTCCATGATGGATTCGATGCTGTTCCAGCGGTAGGCGTTCATGCCCGATTCGTGTTCACTGACCGACCAGCCCATGCCCAAATCGGCCATGCCTTGCCAGCCTTCCGCTTGGCTCACGGTGAAACCGATGCCGAACAGCAGTGTGCCACCCAAGGCGGCGAGGGTTTTGATTTTGTCCCCTGCGCGCATCCACCGAACGGCCAACCACAAGGCGACCGAGGAGAGCACCAACAATCCGTTGCTCACCCAAAACGGCGTGGTGGGCGAAACATGCACCCAGTACTGGCCCATGTTGGAGACGATGTAGGCACTGGTGAAACCCGCAAACAGCATCACGATGGCGAAAACGATGAAGTACATCAACATCTTTTTCGTGCGCTCGCGCACGGCGGGATCGTGTCCTTCAAAAACGTCGGGTTTGGCAGCTGAGGTCTGGGCCATGTTCAATCAAATTTTATCAAGTACGTAGGCGATTTGCACCACCGGCAGGTAGGCAAACGAAGCAAACATCAATTGTCGCGCGTGCTTGCGGTCCAAGGTGCGGTAGAGCTTGACGGCAGGAATCATGAACCCGATGCCGCAGAGAATGGCCACACTCAAGGCGATGTTCCCCACCATTGGCGATCCTGTAGGCAGCGCCCACGGCAGCAACGAGGCCGGAATGCAAAAGGCGGTGTACATCAAGATTTGCCATGCGCTTTCTTGGGTTCGTCCAGCCCGGAAGGGCAACATGTGGTACCCCGCTTTTTGGTAATCGTCGTGGGCGAGCCATGCGATGGCCCAGAAATGCGGGAACTGCCACATGAACTGAACAGCAAAGAGGGTTCCAGGTTCGATGCCAAAGTCCCCCGTGGCCGCAACGTACCCAATCATGGGCGGCAATGCACCGGGGAAGGCCCCAACAAACACGCTGAGGGTCGAACGGCTCTTGAGCGGCGTGTAGATAAAAGCGTACGACACCAACGCCGCAACACCCAACCAGCCGCTGAGGGGGTTCAGGGGACACAGGCAACCCAACCCAATGATACCAGCAAGGACACTGTAGAGGATCGCCTGCCACGGTTCCATGCGGCCAGAGGGGAGCGGCCGTTCGGCTGTGCGCTCCATTAAGCCGTCCACGCGTTTTTCGATGACCTGGTTCAACCCGTTTGAAGCACCGGTCAGCAAGTAACCGCCGATGGTCAGCAGCAGGAAGCTTTTGAGGTCCAACGATTCCACGGCCATGAACCAGCCGAGGATCGCAGACATGACCACGAAGAAACCGAGGCGGACCTTGAAGAGTGCTGCGATGTCTTTCATTTTCCCGAGTTGGGGGGCAAAATTACGCAGCAGCGCGGGATATCACCTCACCAATTTCGTTCTTCAAGGACACGGTTGAGCCGAATACCGCACTCCATCCGCCACCAGTTTTCCGTTCCAAGGGTTCCGGTGCGGTGGTTTTGCATCGCGCGGACAAATACCTGCTGCCCGTCGAGTCGTGGAATGTCGTGTCCTACATCGACCCACCAAAGCCGCTGGGTGATCAGGTCTGTGTCGCCGGCCAGGCCATTACCGGTGTAGCCCAATTCCACGCCGTAATCCGCAGGCCGTGTGACGTACGAGAGCAGGGGGTTGGAGCCAATGCTGAAGGCGGGCTCTTTGTCGAGTTCAACGGCTTCATCCGCGCCCTGCTGCCGCAGGACGACCCCGGCATGTGCACTCCAGGCGCCGCGTTCCCACCGCACATGGGCGCGGCCTTCGATGAAATTGCTGCCCGCTGGATGCGCGAGCGGTTGGCGGTTGTGGGTCCAACTTTGCGCGGGCGCAGCGTGTGCATAGGTATACGGGCGGACGGCACAGGCCTCAACAACCGCTCCCCATCCATTCGATGGATGTTGCCAGGATGCGGTTCCCAGCAACCCCCACTTGTTGGCCCACCACTGGTCGGGATTGAATACTTGGCTCACGACCAGTTCATCCAGCATCAGCTGGCCATAGAACTGGAGGGTGTTGTTGGCCCATGCGGGCACCCAGGCCAGCGCTGCGCCGATGAGTGCGTTGTCTGCCGATCCTAAGGCGTACTCGGCGGGTCGAAATGCGACCACCGGCAACGCGTATACGGGCTCAAATCGGGATGTGTAGCCGCTGTCATTGGCCAACCATGTCACCGCGCCAAACAACGTGCCTGTCCATCCCGGGGCAATTTCCACATCAATGGCGTGGCTCGCCAGCCAACTGCCCCGTTTGTTGACGTATGCGCCAGGGCTCAGTTGTCCGGATCCCGGAAAGTCGGCCGGACTGCCCACCGTGCGGTGCTGGGTTCGCCCAATCATGTGCACATAGTGAATGCGTTCGGTATTCAATACGACCCTTGCGAACGGGAGCGGTGCCGCTTGCCGGTCCAGCCACAGCGAGCGCCATCCCTTGCCCCAGTGGTGACGTCGGTTGCCAGCTTCAATCGCCAGTGATTGGCTGACGGTGTAGCCGACCGTGCCCACCATGCGGGCGAGGGCAATGTCTGCTTGGTTGGGATTCCAGGCCCATCCCATGCCGTCCCAGGTGCCCCATTGCCAAGCCTCGTTCCAATCATCTGCACTGACCCCGGCCACGCGCCAGTGCTCCGCGTGACCGTGGGTGTACCACCGATCATGTGACCAGTCCCAGGTCATGCCGAGTTGCCATCCGGTTCCGCCGGCGGAAGGCCAATTCCAAAAGGCGCCCCGCAGCAATGCGCCGGGACTGTACTGCAAGGCCCCGAAGCCTTGAACGTCCAGTTCACGGTTGGTGGTGTCGATCGACTGTTCAACTGCGGGCCAAAAGCCCTTCGCCCCAGGCGTCCAAGCGCCGACTTTCCATCGCTCGCTGACGAGCTCTTGCGCGCAACCAAGCAGTGGTTGACCCAAGAATGCGAGGAACAATAAAGTGTTAATGAGGCGGGCGCGCGTCATGCCCGCAAGGTACAATCAAGCCACAGCTGATTCGGAAGCTTCTTCTTCCTTCTGCTTTTCCATGGCCTCATTGAGAAGCTTGTCGCGGTGCTGGGCCAATTTGTGCTGGCCTTTGGTGCTGTTCAGTACAGGTAGGAACCACAGGAAACTCAAAGCGAACAAGCCAAAGAACATGCCTTCCTCTTCCAGTTGGGGGAATAAGTAGGGCCGTGACCAAGCGATGCACAAAATGCTCAGCGAGAAGATGTACACGAACAAAGATGTCTTGGCGTGGTTGCGCGTGCGCATCATCAACCGGTGGTGCAGGTGGTTGCGGTCAGGACTGAACGGGCTGATGCCTCGGGCTGCGCGCAAGCAGAACACCCGCAACGTATCGACAAGCGGATACGCCAAAATGCTCATGGCAATGACCGGCTTTGAAATGCCGTTCCATGCGTCAGGCACCAAGTCCTGCGGTGTATTGATGACGTGAGTCGCCAGTGAGTAGGCCACAAGACCCACCAACAACGATCCACTGTCGCCCAAGAAAATGCGCGCTGGAGCAAAGTTGAATATCAAAAAGCCCACCATGGCGCCGGCCAAGGTCAAGGCAATGATGGCGTCGGGAATTTGGCCGGTGTTCAAAAACCAAAAAGCAAAAGCGGACATGGCAATGACCGTATAGCCGCCGGCCAATCCGTCCACCCCGTCGATGAGGTTCAGCGCGTTGACCACGACGATGTACACAAACAGCGAAAAGATCAGGGAGAGTGCTTGCGGGAGTTCCTCGATGCCAAACAAGCCGCCAAATGTTTCGATTTTGTAGCCACCCACGGAAATGAGCATGAAGCCTACCGCGAGGTGCACCAACAATTTCTTCGTTGGAGCCAATCCAACGATGTCGTCTTTTAATCCCATGAAAAAGATGACCACGGTGCAAGCCGCCAAGGCTGAACCCGCCTGGAATACCTCAGTGGATGGAGCCGGGCCTACCGCAAGCCAGAAAAATGCATTGATCAGCAGTGCGGCGAAAATCATGACGCCTCCGATGGTCGGCACCGCACGCTTGTGAATTTTGCGCGGGTCTTCAGGCAAATCCAACAAGCCTTTTTCCCGTGCCACCTTAATCAGTGTCGGCATGCCGAAAAGCACGATAAAAAACGCTGTTATGGCGACGAGAAACATCATTTGTTCGCTAAACTAATTAAAAAAACCAACAAAACAAGGTAAAACCTTAGAAAGTATGATTATTTCAATGTGAACAATTGCAATACGATGGAAACCCGCCGAGGGTTACTCAATTCCAATTGAGGACACCGGCGTGCACCCCAAAACGGATGCCAGTGTAGCTCTGGAATGGTGCATCGATAGCCTCTGGGCGGCATTGTGCGACGCCCATCCAAAAGCGCATCGGCCAAGTGGGCTGCAGTTCGAACAGCACGTCCACATGCCAGGCCGTTGCCAGGTCGTTTTGTTCGGCTGCAGCGCGCACCATCCAGCGCTTTTGGATGCGCATGCTGCTCTCGACGCGGAGGCTTTCGTTCCACAGGCTATGCAGATTGATGCCGGCGTTGCTCAGTTCGGTTTGGATCGGTCCGAAGCTACCATCCGCGATGGTGTGGCAGTCGCGGCAGTGGCTTGCTTCCCGTTCAGTCCATTCGGCGTGCACCATCCATCGGTCGCTCGTAGCGTGAATGCCCACTACCCGCGTGAGGGGCGCCACCGATCTGGTGCTGCCAATCCACGTCAGGGACTGCTGGGCGTAAGCAGTGAGGCGGGCCGCAGCGATTCGTTGGTGAACCTGGACATCGAGGCCTGCCACATGACGGGTGGGGGTGTATTGTTCACCCTCTTGAAAGCCGAGCGCTTCCCATCCACCGGCGGCCTCCTGGCGCGTGGCTTCCCAGCTGAAGTTGTAGACCCCCTGAATCATGAAGCGGGATCCGATGTGCTGCTGGTGGGTTAGGAAAATTGCCCGGCTCCGCTCAAGCAAGGATTCGGCGGTGTCCCCCAATGGCCCCCGCCGCGTGGACATCCATCGGGTCGACCAGAGGCTGGTGCGGTGCGTTGCACGGTGGTGTGTTACCCGCATGTAGGGTGCGGGTACTGCGTGGCGCGACAGGAATGCACTCGTGCGTCCCGCCCCGATGTGGAGGGCGTCGACCCCGGCGTCCCATCCCCAAGCGCGGTGCTGGCGTCCAACCCACCCCCGGGTGAACATGACGTCGAAGTAGGCCTCGTCAATGGAATTGAAACCACCGTCTTTGCCCAGTTTGGCTCGGCCCCATCCCGGAATTCGGTAATCCGTTGCCCAGAAGCCGAGGAGCGGTTCTGCCAAGCCCTGGCGCTCGAGCAACTCGCCTCCCACATGCCACTCGCCGTCGATGATGCCTTGAAAACGCGCCCCGCGGATGTTGTCCCACCAGCTGCGCGACTGGGGGTTCCCCTGGGCGTCGGTGGTCTGAATCGATCCCGCGTACGCTTGCACGACCGGGTCCACCACGATGAGGTTTTGGGAACGGTCAGCGTCGGAGAAATCAAAAAGGTGGTTGTGCACGGTCCGTTGCCACCACGTGGTCGCATCCGAAGGTTGGGTCAATTCAAGCCGTTCGACGGGAACGAACCCCGTGCTGTCCACGGTCCGCAACGTCCACCAGTTCCCTACCTGCCCAAACGCCACCACGGGTACCCATGCAAGGAGCACCACGGCGAGGCGAAACGGCAGGGGTCGGATCATTCGAAGGTTGATTTGACTTCGGCGTACACCCGCTCAATGCCTTCCCGCAGGCCGATGTTGGCCTTCCAGCCGAGCGCGTTGATGCGGTCGACGTTCATGAGTTTGCGTGGCGTACCGTCGGGTTTGCTGGTGTCCCAATCGAGTGCACCGGTGTATCCCACGATGTCGCAAATCAACTCAGCCAGGGACTTGATGCTCAGGTCCTCGCCCGTACCCACGTTGACCCATTCCTCGCCGTTGTACGTGTCCATGAGGTGCACGCACGCCTCAGCCAAATCGTCCACGTGCAGGAATTCGCGCTTAGGCGACCCCGTTCCCCAAAGCGGTACGCTCGAGTGCCCGTTCACTTTGGCGGTGTGGATTTTACGGAGCAGGGCCGGCAGGACGTGGCTGGTCTCCAGGTCGTAGTTGTCGCCCGGACCGTAGAGGTTGGTGGGCATGGCGCTGATGAAGTTGGCGCCGTATTGGTGGCGGTAGGTTTCGCACAGCTTGATGCCCGCGATTTTGGCAATGGCGTAGGGCTCGTTGGTGGGCTCGAGTGGACCGGTCAACAACGCATCCTCTACCAGCGGCTGTGGGGCGAGCTTGGGGTAGATGCAGGACGAACCGAGAAAAAGGAGTTTGTCCACGCCGTGCTTCCACGCCGCATGGATGACGTTGGCCTCCATCATGAGGTTCTCGTACAGGAACTGCGCTCGGTAGATGTTGTTGGCATGGATGCCGCCGACCTTGGCTGCGGCGAGGTAGACCTGCTGGGGTTTTTCGCTTTCGAAGAACGCATCAACCGCCTGCTGGTCCGTGAGGTCGAGTTCCGCCCTGGTGCGCGTGATGATGTTGGTAAAACCCTTCGACTGCAGATTGCGCACGATGGCCGATCCGACCATGCCTCGGTGCCCTGCGACGAAAATTTTTGTTGATGATTCCCCTGCCGATGTGCTCATGTTGCAAAGTAAAAACGACAACCTCAGTTCGGTTGGGTTTTGCGAAGCCCATCTCCGATAAAGGTGAATGCTAGTACAACACTGATGATCAAGGCACCGGGTGCGATGGCCAACCAAGCGTGGCTGCCTGTGATGAGGTGGTAGTGTTCTTGGATGATGTTGCCCCAACTAGGGATGGGAATCTGGGCGCCATAGCCGAGAAAGCTCAATCCCGATTCAATGAGGATGGCTGCTGCAAAATTGGCGGCGGCGATGACGGTGATGGGACCGGTGGCATTGGGCAGCATGTGCCGGAGCATCACGCGCAAGTCCGAAAACCCAAAAGCTTGCGCGGCTTGAATGAATTCCATTTCCCGCAAGGCGAAAAACTGCCCCCGCACGACGCGCGCCACGTCCACCCACATGGTCAATCCGATGGCCAGGAACACCTGCCAGAGGCCTTTGCCAAAGGCCATGGTGATGGCCAGGACCATCAGCAACGTAGGCAATGTCCACACTACCTGGATGAACCAACTGATAACGGCATCGATCCGTCCGCCCCGGTACCCGGCCCATGCTCCGAGCAGGATGCCAATGAACAATGAGATCAATACCGCCGTGAAGCCCACACCCAAGCTGATGGCCGACCCCGCCATGAGGCGGCTGAGCACGTCCCGGCCGTACCGGTCGGTGCCAAGCCAATGGGTTTGGGTCGTTCCGTCCGTCAGCGTCCATTCCGAACCCGGAGCCAGCAACGCACGTTCGAGCACTTGATCGTTGGCATTCGGCGAGGCATCCGGTCGAATCGCGGGCCCGGCCAACGCCACCAGCACGAGCAAGGCAATCCAGCAGGCTCCGATGCGGGCGGGAAGGTGGTGGGCGAGGCGATTCAAATCAACGGAATTGGTGAGGTGAAATTAAATCCGGCGGCCCTTCCACTCCACCCGGCCGCGAAGAAGTTGCCACCATGCTCCCCACACTAAAATGGCATACCGAAACGGGAATTGCGCCACATCGCCAGCACGCAATGCGATCCCAAATTCCCGACCCGCCAATGCCAACAAGCGCCAATCCACGAGCGTTTTCGCCGCGATGAATCCAATGAGCATGCCCCATCCCAAAGGGCTGTCAGCAGCCACCGTGCCGATGGCCAATGCGAACGGGACGGCATGAACGGCCGCAATGGTAAGGGCGGTGCGACGCGTGTCGGCGTCTTGACCACCGGTTTTGGAAGCCCAACGGGCGCGCTGCTGCCAGAGGGCCTTCCAGTTGGGGGCGGCTGCGGTAAGGACCCGGGCTTCGGAACGTCCGCACCACTGAATGGGTTTGTCCGCCTGTCGCAGGGCGAGCAAGGCGAATGCGTCGTCTCCGGAGGCCCATTCGGGCTGAAGGGCCTCGACCGGATAGTGGGTGGTGGCGTACAAACTATTGGCTCCGCTGCCCATGGCCAGTCGACTGGAGTGTACGCCTCCAGCGATCCACGTTTGCATGACGGCAAATTCCAGTTGCTGAAACCGATTCCAGGCAGTTGATGGTGCGGCATCGACGACGACCCCCCCCAACACGCACGCCGCGTTCTCGCGCACCGCCGTAGCGCGCAGGCTGCGGGCCCAATCCTCGCCGAGGCGAACATCGGCGTCCACCGTGGCGAACCAAGGCGTCTGCACATGTTTGAAGCCGGTTGCCAGCGCGGATTTTTTGCCTGAACCCTCCGCAGCGATACAGGAGACGCCGGCTGCTTCAGCGGCGCTGCGCGTGCCATCGGTACTCCCGTCATCAATGACCACGATGCGGACAGGATGCGATTGGGATTGGAGATCGTTCAGCAGGTGGGGCAGGGCCTCGGCTTCGTTGCGGCAAGGGATGAGCACGGTGAGTTCGTCCGTGATGTCCCCAGCGGGTGGGCTGCTGTGGTCGGCGCCTAGCAAACGCTCGCCGACGTTCCACGCGAAGACGGCGTAAGCAATCCAGCTCACCCCGGACATGGCTGCCAGCAGCATAAGCACCTCACCCATGGCGGCGTTGGAATTGCAGGCCACCGCCAATGAGCGCGGGGAGCCCTAGGTTGACCACCCAAACGAGGAAGGCTGCCACGAGTAGTCCTGGTAATAGCGATCCCGGCGGTTGCACCCAGGCCACCAGCAGCGCCTCGCGGACGCCCAGTTCGGCCAATGCAGCGGTGGGAACGATCATGTTCCCAAGGTAAACCACAGCGATGGTGGTGTAGAGCGCGAGGTCCCATTCGATGCCCCAAGCGGCGAGGGCCGCGGCAAACTGAGTGGCGAACACGGCATAGCGCAATCCGCTGAGGGCGATTTGACCTAGGTGTTGACGCGTCGTCCAACGGCCCGACGCGAGGCCCCAACGGGCTTTCAACCAACGATTGATGCGCTGTGGTGAGCGGGCGAGGCGGGGCAGGAGCCACCAAACCAGGCTCCCGGCAGCAAGCC
>CAXREW010000152.1:0-3185 GCA_964229455.1 Flavobacteriaceae bacterium
CCTTCAACCATGGGAATTCAGCGCTTTTGGCCCCCACCGCTCGACGACGTGCTCAACGTCTGTCCGACGCGTGCGCTCCAAGAAATTGCGTGGTGCGTGGGAAGCCCTCCGATGATGGGGTCCAGCCCAGGTGTGAACCACAGTGGGCAAACCGCCGCGGAGGCAGCTCGATTGGGTTTTGAGGCATGGATGCACGGTGCGCTGTCAGCGGGGTTTGATGGCGGGTCGCTCGAACAAGGACCGAGCAACCGACGCCTAGGCCACCGCTTCGAAACGTGTGTTTCCGCGTGGTTCCGGCACCACCCCGAGTGGGACATCAAGGCCGCCAATCACATGGTGCAGCTGGGCAAACGGACCGCAGGTGAAATCGACTTGCTTGTAGAACGCGCTGGCGAAGTCCTGCACCTCGAGTTGGCCGTGAAATTTTATTTGAGCACTTCTGGTTCTGCGCAGTGGTACACGTGGGTGGGCGTGGATCCGGTGGACCGTCTCGACATCAAACTGGATAAATTCAAGACACAGGTCGCTCTCAGTGCGCAGCCCGAAGTCGCCTCGCACCTCAAACAGTTTGGCTGGGAGGTGGACCTGCGAAGCGTGTGGATGAAGGGCTGGTTTTTCGAATACTTCAAGCGCATGGCCGCGCCCGTTCTCCCGCAGGATGCCGCGCCCGACTGCAACGTGGGCTGGTGGTGCCATGCCGTGGACTGGCCAGAAATCTGGTCGGCTGCCGGGGATTGGGTAGCCATCGCTCCGCAGCATTGGCTGCGCGTTCGGCACAACACGGCGGACGTTGTTGACTTGAAAAGCGCCAATGAGCTGCCTGCAGATCTGCTCAAAAACCGCGCTTGCATGGTGGCCATGGTCGAGCGCGAAGGCGATGTATGCCGAGAAACGGTGCGCGGAATTGTGGTCCACGACCGTTGGCCGCAGCCGTGAATTCGCCCATCTTTGCGGGCGTTTTGTTCGAATTAAACAAATCGGGCATCCAAACGTCTTATACAGAAGACATGCAAGAATCTCGACGCCTACCTGCTGCAATGATGCCCCTGCGCGCGGGCTGGCTCATCCTCTGTTCCCTCCTGTTCTCGTCCCCCGTTTGGAGCCAACGCCCGGGCGGTGCTCCAGGTCGTTCTGGAGGCGAACGACCCGCCATTTGCACGGTGGTTGGAACGGTGACGGAAGCTGAGAACGGCACCGCCATCCCCTTCGCATCCGTCGCCCTGATGAGCATGCGGGACAGCAGCATTGTCGCGGGTCAACTCGCTGGAGATGACGGGGCGTTCAGCCTGACTGAATTGCCGTTTGGACGGTACCGACTCCAGGTGAATTTTATGGGTTATGCCCCGTTCAGCTCAGAACCCATCATGCTGTCGCCACGGACAACCACTTCCTACGATGCCGGCACTATCGCCCTGAGCCCCCGCATCAACGCCTTGGAAGAAGCGGTGGTCGTAGAAGAAGCGAGTTCTCTCGAAATGCTCATCGACCGCCGAGTCTTCAAAGTTGGAAATGACCTCTCAGCCGCCGGGGGTACAGCCAGCGAACTGTTGGTCAACGTACCCTCTGTTGCCGTGGACATCGACGGCAACGTGTCGCTACGAGGTTCGTCGCAGGTCCAAATCCTCATCGATGGACGGCCATCCGGATTGACTGGTGCCGCCCAAAACGCGTTTCTCGAGCAGATTCCAGCAAGCTCCATTGACCGGGTGGAGGTCATCACCAATCCATCGGCGAAGTACGATCCGGATGGCATGGCCGGCATCCTCAACATCATCCTCAAGAAAAACAAGCTGCAAGGCTTCCACGGGCAGGCCCAAGCCACGCCTGGCACCGGGGGAAACCACAACGCATCTCTCTCCCTGAATTACAAGAATGAGAAGTTTTCAGTGTTCAGCAGCGCCAGTTGGAACCACCGTGACATGTTCCGTGCCGGGGAAACCTACCGCGAGCTGATAGGCCCGGACAGTTCATCCTTCACCGACCAAGTCCGCGACGGCAACCAACTTCGTGAAAGCCTCAATGGACGCCTCGGAATGGAGTGGTACCCATCTTCATCGGAAGTCATTGGGTGGAACGTCAACGTCAACCAAAATGACCGGTCCGACTATACCCTGCTGCAGAACAGCGAGGAATGGAACACCGGCACCGCCTTCGCCACCGACCGCCTCTCCACTGAAGGATCGAATGGACAAGGGTGGGACGTGGACGGCAATTACCGCAAGGAATTCAACAACAACCCCAAGCACGTGTTGTCCGCCCAGATCCGGCATTCGCGCTCCGAATCGCGTTCCGATGAATTCATCGAGGAAGGGGTTCGGGGAAGCGACAGCGGGCCCCTGGCCTTAGATACGAACATCCAATTCAATTCCTCCATCCGCACCGTAGCTCAACTCGACTTTGAAAAGCCCTTGGCCAATGAAGGCAAATGGGAATGGGGTTGGAAATCCAACTTATCCATCAAGGACGACCGTTTCGAATACCTCGCTTCGGACACGGCCATCTGGCAAGAAGGCATTCTGGTCCCCGTCGAGCCAGTCGCTGCGGCGTTTGATTTTACCTACCACGAAGATGTGCACGCCGTCTATTCCACGTTGGGCCGGAAATACGGTGTCTATGGAATTCAGGGCGGGCTGCGCCTGGAACAGGTGTTTACCGAGGCGCTTTGGGAAGGCGACCAATCGTTTTCAAACGATTACTTCTCGGCTTATCCTTCGTTCAACTTATCCAAGCAACGCAACGACGAGGTGAGTTGGATCGCGAGCTACAGCCGGCGCGTCAACCGACCACGCGGCCGTTCCGTCACGCCGTTCATCGACGACAGCGACAGCCGCAACATCCGCACGGGCAATCCAGAGCTGCGCCCTGAGTAACCAACAGCATGGAGATTGGACATCAATGGACGCGGAACCGGATGTCCATCACGACGTCCTTGTTTTGGAAAATCACCAACGACATCATCCAGCGGTATTCCAGCATTGATGCACAGGGCGTGCGAACCTCCAGCTGGATCAATCAAGGGCAACGCCAGAATGAAGGATTGGAAATCAGTGCGATGGCCCCTTTGCCCGGACGAGGTCAAGCGCGGCTGACTGCTTCGGTGTATTACCTGCAAAACAGCGTCGGTGACGTCGAATTCGCCAACGATGCCACGGGATGGTCGTATGACCTGAACTTTTTTGCCAACC
>CAXREW010000153.1:0-3425 GCA_964229455.1 Flavobacteriaceae bacterium
TCGGAGCGAACTACAAGACGGAGAACCACCGCATTCGTTGGATTACCTCAGCCTTCCAAACAGCAGAGTCCGAGACGTTTGATATCCTCGGGGCCTATTGGCTCGATGAATTGGAACGCGACCTCGGCTCCGATGAACTTGGTGAAGCTGCCATCAACCGCGGCGTAGGCGCATTTTTGAATCACGCCCGGAATCGCTTGTACGCTTCCGTCATCAGCAGCGCTCTCAAAGGATCGACCGCGTGGGGACAGGACAAAGGATTTTTGGAATGGGGTGTCAAATGGCAGGCCGAAAGCATCGAAGACCACCTTTCCGAATGGTCACTCGTGGATTCTGCCGGGTTCATCACTCCCCACCCCCAAGACAGCATTGGCTACACCGATGAAGGTCCGGAACAGGTCATTGAACTCGATGATGTCATCCGCGCGACGAACCGGGTCGAAACTCAACGCGTTCAAGCCTACGTACAAAACGCTTGGCGCTGGACCGATGCACGGCAAGGCGAATGGGAAGTCAATGCCGGACTTCGCGGCCACCTGTGGGCCCCAGAATTCAGCGATACGGTGTACACCTCGTTGGTCGGTGGACCCCGAGGACATGTCAGCTACACACCGAAAGAACAGGAGGGCCAACCCTCGACCGTCTACAACTTTGCAGCCGGCATGTACTGGCAACCGCCGTTTTACCGCGAAATGCGCCGCTTCGATGGCACGGTCAACGCTGCGGTCAAAGCGCAACGAGCCACACATTTCGTGCTGGGCATGGACCGTATTTTTGAGATGTACGGCCGTCCGTTCAAGATGGTCGGTGAACTCTACTACAAGGACCTCGATTTCCTGATCCCGTACGAAATCGAAAACGTGCGCCAACGCTACTATGCACGAAACAACAGCTCCGGGTACGCCGCGGGAGCGGACTTCATGCTCAATGGAGAATTCATCGACGGCATCCAGAGTTGGTTCCGCATGTCTGTCATGAAAACCGAAGAGGACCTCAACGACGACGCGTATTGGCAGTTCTACAACAGCCAGGGCCAACCCATCATCCAAGGCTACACACTCGATAACACCCCGGTGGACAGTGCACTCATCGTTCCCGGATTCATTCCTCGCCAAACCGACCAACGGTTCAACATGAGCCTGTTGTTTCAGGATGAAATGCCCGGAAACGACGCCTACAAAGTGCTCGTCAGCTTGTATTTCGGAACGGGACTCCCCTTCGGACCGCCCTCCTTCGAGCGCTACAAAGACATCTTGCGCACCCCTACGTATCGCCGTGTGGACATTGGCTTTTCCCGCGAGCTGTTCGCGGATGAAGAAGAATCCGAGCGCAACGGCTTCATCTCCCTGGAGATTTTCAATATCCTCGGGATTCGCAACACCATCAATCACACCTGGATTGAGGACGTCAATGGACGGCTCTATGCCATTCCGAATTACCTGACCAACCGCAGGGTGAATTTGAAAATCGGATTGAACTTCTAACTTCGTGGCATGCCGCGGAGATCATCCCATACCTCATTCTTTGTTGGACTGCTCTTCATGGCGTGCCTCCTCTCAAGAGGAGACCTGGCTGCACAGTCGTATTTCTTAAACGGTACCGCGCAATCGCTCGGAGGCGACTGCTACCAACTCACGACGACGCAGGGCAATCAAAACGGCGCTGTGTGGTACTCCGACCTCATCGATTTAACACAGCCATTTGACTTGAACTTCACCATGAATTTCGGCACACTGGATGCTTCCGGTGCAGACGGCATGGTTTTCGTACTGCAGGACGTGGGGACGGATGCCCTTGGCCAATCCGGCGGTGCTTTGGGGTTCAATGGCTTCAACCCAAGTTTTGGGATAGAATTTGACACGTGGCAAAACGGACAGTACGGTGACTTGGTGCAGGACCACATTGGGTTCGTTTCGGATGGTACCGTCGATCACGCGCCACCAACTGGTCTCGGCGGTCCGGTCACGGCCACTATCAACGGGACCAACATCGAAGACGGCGAAGACCACCCGGTCCGCATCACCTGGGATCCCAACACGCAAATCATTGCCGTGTACTTCGACTGTGAATTGCGGTTGGCCAATGAAGTCGACCTCGTCAACGCGATTTTCTCGGGGCAGGAATTTGTCTATTGGGGATTCACCGGATCGACTGGGGGTTCCTACAACAACCAGAGTGTGTGCTTGGCGCCCAACATCATTGCCACCGGTCCTGAGGCCTGGATCTGCCCTGGCGGTTCGGTCGAGCTCAACGTCATCGGCGCGCCCGATAGCGAATACCTCTGGGAGCCGGCGACCTTTTTATCGGATTCAACGGGCGCAACGGTGATCTGCACACCGGATTCCAGCATGACATACGTCGTTGCGTATGAAGGCTTCTGCGAGGCGCAAATCAGCGACACCATCCACGTCGAAGTGGCAGAATTGGAAGGCGCAGCCGTCGCCAACCCGTCATACGTACTCACTTGTTTGGTTGAATCCATTGAACTGGAAGGGTCGAGTAATTTTCCCAATGGCATTGACTTCGTCTGGGAAACGGTGGACGGCAACATTGCCAATGCACTCGGCCCCAACGCCACCGTCGACGCTGCTGGCATTTACACGCTCAGCCTGAGCAATGCCGATGGAAGCTGCACCGACAACATCCAAATTGAGGTCACAGCGGACTTGGAAACGTTTGACAATGTGCTTTCGGCGAGTGCAGAAGCGTTCACCTGTGCGGTGGATTCCATTGTACTGAGCGCGGACGCAGATGCTAACGCCGAATTCGAGTGGTCCGGGCCGGGTGGCGCGGAATTCGACTGGGTTCAAGCGCCTTTTTCCATCCTCGTTGAAACCCCGGGAACGTGGGAACTTACAACGACCAACCCCGCAAACGGATGTCCAAGCACTTCGGTCATCGAACTCGGCAGTGATTTCACCCTACCTGAAGTTTTCGCCGGCTTTGCTGACACCTTGACGTGCGCCGCACCCACAGCCGTGGTTCAGGGAGTGAGTGTCGGACCCGACGGGTATTCGCCGGTATTGGAATGGAGCTGGGATAACGGTGCGATGAACCCCTTCTTGCCGTGGTCGCCTGAAGCCCCGCAAGTGCTGTTGCCCGGAACCTACTACCTCACCGTGACGTTTGGAGAGAATGGATGCACCAATTCGGATTCGTTGGTGGTGTACCAGGATCCTGAAGCCACAGTGGACGCCAGTTCCGCTCAACTGCCCAATGTCATCACCCCCAACAAGGACGGAATGAACGAACGGCTCACGCTTTACCTGGCTGATGATCCGGAGTTTCCCTTGTTGTCCATCGTCGAACAGTACGACCTCGTGGTTTTCAACCGATGGGGAGGCGAAGTCTTCCGAACCACTGGCGCTCCCGTCGAATGGGACGGCCGAATCCAGAACGAGCCCATTGCTGAGGGCACGTACTAC
>CAXREW010000154.1:0-2079 GCA_964229455.1 Flavobacteriaceae bacterium
TGAGGCCGGTGGTGGGCGGCACTTGGTAGGTCAACACCAGCGTTTGTGTGTAGGTGTCCGAATCTGTGTTGCAGGCACTCTGTTCACCAATCTCCACTTCGAGGATTTGGCATCCGCCGATGACCCATCCCATGTCCACAAACATGCCCAACAAGGCGGGACCTGGGTTGTGGTTGGATTCTGCGGTGTTGAGCCCGGGGGTCATCAAGCTGTTGGGTGTTCCCGGGGCGTAGGTGGCCTCGTTTAGGTGCGAATAGCTCGAACCGACTTGGTAATCCTCGGGAGCGTACAACCGCGGACGTCCTCCTCCGACGCCCTCCATTCCGTTGGGTCCGTTCCAGTAAATGTGGTCGGAGGTCAAAGCTGTTCCAAGGGTCTGTGAGCCGTTGGGGAGATCAAGCAAGGCAATGGAGTCTTGCGTCTCCGTAAAATGATCGTACGGGTAGGGGATGTTGGCGGTGCCTAGGAAACCGAAGCCATTGATGTAATAGGCGCTGCCGATGAACCCGAGTCCATGCGCCAATTCGTGCAACGCAGCGGTCACAAAATCATAGGTGCCCAGGGGCGTGTTGCCATCGGTTCCGAGGTACCAATTGGCCGTGCTGTTGAAGGTGCATTCGAGGTCGGACTGGTCCGAGAGGTCTTCACCGGCGAGGGCGTTGGCCAAAGCAGCGGGGTAGTAGGTGTCGCTGATGGGCGCATTCGCAAAATTCTGGTGGAGGTTCGAAGGCCCGGCCTGCGCGAGCGCCCCGGATCCGAGGTCTGTCCAAAACGCATCAATGCGCACGGTCACGTCCGAGGTGAGCAGCACCGACCAAATGTCCACAGCGTAGTCAAAGGCCAGCATGGCGTCTTCCGGAAACCCGTTGTAATTCACGATTACGGTGGCATCTCGGGGCGCATCGGGGGTGTACCATTCCGGCGGTCCGATGTGGGTGTTGGCATCCACCGGACTCCCCTCCAATCCCACTCCGCAGGCTGCGTGGTTGTGACCGCAGGCCGCATCAGCAGGCAGGCCGCAGACGCGTTGAGCCACAGCGGTCTTTACCACCGACAAGCTCATCGCCAGGCCCAAGGCCCAGCCCAGTCCGCACAAGTTTTGCCAACGCATCATTGCCATCATTTGGAGAATACAAGATACAGTAGCCTTGAGGATTTTCCTCTTTCTCGTGGCATTGCTACTTTTGTTAGCAAAATCATCCCATGCCGGAATCCCTTCCTCATTTCGCACAGCACCTGAAAACCTTGCGCAAGGCGCGCGGATTGACCCAGCAAGAATTGGCCGACCGCATCGGCTTGAAGCGTGCGGCATTAGGAGCATACGAGGAAGGCCGAGCCGAGCCGCGTTTGGTGAACGTGGTGGCGTTCGCTGAGTTTTTTGGCGTGTCTGTGGATGCGTTGCTGAAAGGCGATGAATCCGGCGAGCGTCGCGCCCGTGGAGCCTCGTTACGGGTGCTTTCGGTGCCGGTGGATGCTTCGAGCGATGAGGAGCGCGTGGCGGTGGTGCCGGTGAAAGCCGCGGCCGGTTACCTCGATGGTTACGGTGATCCCGATTATGTGCAGGCCCTGCCGACGTTTGGCCTTCCGCTGCCAGAGGTCACCCCCAACTTGACCCACCGGTTGTTTCAAATCGAGGGCGAGAGCATGTTGCCCATCCCAAGTGGGAGTTACATCTTGAGCACGTACGAAGAGGACTGGCACCGCGCCGGCGGCATGCGGCCGTACATCGTGGTGACCCGCAACGACGGGGTGGTCTTCAAGCGCATCGAGAATCGCCTCGATTCCGAACACAAAGACTTGTGGTTGATTTCCGACAACCCGGATTACCCGCCGTACTCTGTGAAACCCTCCGAGGTGGTAGAAGTCTGGCGCGCGCGTGGGTACTTGGCGTTCAATTGGCCAACGCCGGCCTTCTCGGGTATGGAACGGATTCAGGGGACGTTGGACTCGCTGCGGGCCGAAATTCAGGCCATCAAAGCAGGGCGCTAGAGCAGGGCATTAAACCCCCAAGGCCACCACTTCGGTGATGGCGTCGATTTTGGAAGTCAGGAGCTGCTCGATGCCGCCTTTGAGCGTTTG
>CAXREW010000155.1:0-2495 GCA_964229455.1 Flavobacteriaceae bacterium
CTGCAACGGTTTCAATGTCGTGGTCCTCGGGGTGATGATTCCCAAAGAACAAATCCTCGACGAAGCCGTGCGCGTCGGCGCCGACATCATAGGACTCAGCGGCCTCATCACTCCATCGTTGGAGGAAATGATTGACGTCGCCCAAGAAATGAAGCGCCGCAACCTGAGCATTCCCCTGCTCATCGGCGGGGCCACGACGTCGCGTGTTCACACGGCCGTCAAAATCGCCCCCCAGCTCGACACTCCCGTCATCCACATCTCCGACGCTTCGCGCGCCGTGCCGGCCGCCGCGAACTTGATTTCAAACGAACGCCGCGACGACTACGTGGCGTCCATCTGCGCCGACTACGAGAAGGTCCGCACCCTGTACGCCAAGGACCGAGCGGCCAAGTCACTGTTGGATCTCGACACCGCCCGTGCCCGAGCGGCTCAACTTCAATTCGGCGAACTCACGGTACCGCGCACATGGGGCGTTCAACCCATGGAGACACCTTCCCTTTCAACCCTCCGTGCGTTCATCGATTGGACGCCGTTTTTCCGATCCTGGGGGCTGGCTGGTCCATTCCCGCGCATCCTGGAGGACGAGGTCGTGGGCGAAGAAGCAACGTCGTTGTTCCGGGATGCCGAGGCCTTGCTCGACGCGTGGGAACATTCGAAGGACGCACCTGAATGCCGGGCCGCGCACGGCATTTTCCGGGCGGGGCGAACGGCTCCCGAGACCGTTACAGTGTTCGCAAGCGATGGGTCCACGGGGCTCGGAGATTTTGAATTTTTGCGGCAGCAAACCGAACAGCGCACGGGCGTGCAGCGTTCCCTGGCGGATTTCATTGCCCCTGTTGATGGAGCTGCCACCGATGCCATTGGTTGTGTCGCGGTCGCGGTGCATGGCATTGATGCCATCGCACGTGCGCACGAGCAAGACGGCGATGATTACCAATCCATCCTCGTGAAAGCCGTCGGGGATCGCTTGGCCGAAGCCATGGCGGAATGGTTGCACCAACACGTGCGGACCACCACATGGGGCTATGCAGCTGAGGAAAACCTCACCAACCAAGAACTCATCAAAGAAGCCTACCGCGGAATTCGACCGGCGCCGGGGTACCCCGCCTGCCCGGACCACCTCGACAAAGACTTGATCTGGACGTTGCTCGATGCCGAACAGAGCATTGGTGCAGCATTGACCGAGTCCAAAGCCATCCTCCCAGCTGCGGCGGTTGCCGGATATTATTTCGCCCACCCCGAAGCCCGCTACCTAGGCGTCGGACTTATTCAAAACGACCAACTGAACGACTGGGCTGCACGTCGCGGCCTGCCCATCGAGCGGGCCCAACGTTGGCTCGCTTCCAACCTGCTTGAATCATGAAAATCACCCAGCACATCGCCGAGGCGAAATCCACCTTGTTCAGTTTCGAGTTGCTGCCGCCGCTCAAGGGCGAGAATATCCAACGCATCCACCAAACCGTGGAACGGTTGATGGAGTTCGACCCGGCCTTTGTGGACGTTACGTACCACCGCGAGGAATACGTTTACCACGAAGTGCAATCCGGCCTGTTGCAGAAGCGCACCGTGCGCAAGCGCCCCGGGACGGTGGGCATTTGCGCCGCCATCAGCCACAAATACAACATCGATACGGTGCCGCACATCATTTGCGGGGGGTTCACCAAAGAGGAAACCGAAAACGCCTTGATCGACCTCGACTTTGTTGGAGTCGACAACGTGTTGGTCCTGCGCGGCGACCCCATTCGCAGTGAGGGACGTTTCAAGGCCGAAGCCGATGGCCACAGCTACGCCATTGACTTGCTCAACCAAGTGGCCGACATGAACCGCGGCAAGTACCTCGATCCGGACCTCAAAAACTCCAACGCCACGCAGTTTTGCATCGGCGTAGCCGGCTACCCGGAAAAGCACTTCGAAGCCCCCAACCTCGCCAGCGACCTCCGCTGGTTGAAGCGCAAGGTGGAAGATGGCGCGGCATACGTCATCACCCAGATGTTTTTTGACAATGCCGCCTACTTTGATTTCGTCGCCAAGTGCCGAAAGCAAGGCATTGACATTCCGATTTTGCCCGGCCTCAAGCCACTCACCACTAAAGGCCAACTCAATTCGTTGCCGCAGAACTTCCACGTGAACCTGCCCGATGAATTGGTGGATCTCATCGAACGCGCCAAGACCAAAGAAGCCGTAAAAGAAATCGGTGTAGAATGGTGCATTCGCCAGGCAAAAGAGCTCAAGGACGCCGGCGTTCCCGGCCTCCATTTCTACACGATGGGCAAAGCCGACCCCACCGCCCAAATTGCCAAGGCCGTTTTGTAATTTACATTCGGCTCCCGCGTCCCTTTCTTAAATCAAATTCACAATTTCCTGACACGCGGCTCTCCTGCCTCGTCGTATTTTTGCCCAAACACAGTATCCATGTCGAAAACTGCCGAATACCTCAACCTCTCTACGTCCATTGATGCCGATTTCCAGAGCAGCTTGACCGCAGCCGATGCGCT
>CAXREW010000156.1:0-2161 GCA_964229455.1 Flavobacteriaceae bacterium
TGAACCAAAAACGGTGCTGTGGATGGTGGGCTTTCGGACGCTCGTTTTGAGTCGTTCGCTGACCAACACATAATCCAATCGCCAGCCTACGTTTTTCTCCCGGGCACCACCTCGATAACTCCACCAGGAGTAGCCCACTTCGTCCGGATGGGCATCCCGCCACGTGTCGCGCAATTGAGCGCGCTCGAGCAGTGTGCTCATGCCGTCAATTTCATCTTGCGTGTAGCCTGGTGTCTTGTTGTAATTGGCATCGGGCCTTGCGAGGTCGATGGCCTGGTGGGCAACATTCAAGTCTCCGGTTACAACAACTGGTTTCTGGGCGTCGAGGCCTTTTATGTAGGAAAGAAAGGCTTCATCCCACTGCTTGCGAAAGGGCAGCCGCTTCAGACCGGATGAGGAGTTCGGCGTATAAACCGTAACGAAGAAGAACGACTCGAATTCGGCGCATAAGACTCGGCCTTCTTGATCCAAATCTTCAACGCCGATGCCAGCTTTGACTGAGAGGGGCGTGGTTTTGGTCAAAATAGCCGTCCCCGAGTAGCCCTTTTTGATGGCTGAACTGGAGTACACTTCATACCCCTCTGTGCCGTCCAGTCCGAACAGTGCTTCCCGGACTTGGTCATCTTGGGCTTTGGTTTCCTGAAGCCCCAACACGTCAGGAGCAAGTTCTTTCATGATGGTGCCAAACTCTTTTTTCACCACGGCGCGGATGCCATTGACGTTCCAGGAATACAATTTCATACAGGAGGGATTTTATCTGAGCGGGTGGACCAGAATTGGATGTGGCGTAAGACTTCGGTGAGGCTTCCTTCAGCAATGGGATCACCGTACTCCATCAAGTGCCTGAGGTAGGTTTGGTGGTCGCCAAACTCCCGCGCCTGTTCCATGTTGATGAAATGCTGTTCATCGGGACACGGATTGATGTGCGATAAGATGTACCCGTCACGTTCGGCGCAGTATCCCACGGCGCACATGCCGTCCAGGTCGTGTCCGAGTTCATAAATCCAGGGCAAGTGCAAGAACCGGTCTTTCCACAGCGGCATGTACCCCATGCTGAAGTAGGGGTAATACCAGGTTTTTGCGGGGATGTTTTCCTCTCGAAGGGCCCCCGCCAATTGGTGCATGGCCGTGCGCAAGCGGTGCGCAACGCTTTGTTCCTTGTTGAAGTTGGCGTATTTGCCCCACCGTTTGTTCGGCGTGTCATATTCCATTTCGCCGAGCTTCAATTTGTAATCGAAGGCCGAGGGAAGGTCGAGAACGTAACCGGGATAGTACCATTTTCGACCGGTTTGCTGGCCGTATTCGACTTCTTTGAGCATGGTGTACATACCTAAGCTGTATTCGCTGTAGGCCTCGTCGTAAAGCGCTAGGAGGGAGGCCATGGACCGATCGCCCAAGTCGAAAAATGAAACCGCAATGAGTCGATCGCCGTCGTACACGCAGACTTCCTGGGTGTCAAAAACGGTGGAATGAAATCCAGCGTGTAAGTATTCGTCCAAGGTGTCGTGGATGAAGCCCTTGAAACGCACTTTATGTGCGGCATAGAGCCATTGCCTGCTTTGGCTGATTTTGGCCGGTCCGATGGCGACAGTAAAACGCTTTTCGACTTTGCGCTTGATTTTGCGCTGCGATTTGCTCAGTGTGTGCTTGAGCAAGTCCAGTCGGATGTTCACAACGGAGTAAACGCGTGCATCGATGCACAGCAAGTCCATCTTGTACAGCATCACAGACCCGCGGAACCACCCGGATGCAAGGTACTGGTCGTACCGCGTATGGGTCAGCTTTCGGGGAAAGTGAGTCTGGACGAGCACGCTCGGGAGAATTAATCAGCGGTGGCGTTCATCAATTCTTTCAATCCACCTACGCTGCTCATCAAGCCGCTTGCTTCGTAGGGCATGAAGACGGTTTTGCTTCCGGTTCCACCTTCTTTGAGGACCTCTTCGATGGTTTCAATGTACTTCACCGCAATCAAGTACTGGGTGGGGTCGGCTTTTGTGTCGGCTACCGCTTCAGCGATTTTCCGAATGGCTTGAGCCTCAGCTTCAGCCACGGCCAGGCGGGCAGTGGCTTCGCCTTCTGCTTTCAAAATGCGGGCTTGCTTCTGACCCTCAGCCTCGTTGATGTCTGCACCTTTTTGGCCCTCTGCTTCGAGGATGGCAGC
>CAXREW010000157.1:0-2457 GCA_964229455.1 Flavobacteriaceae bacterium
GATGAGTACAATCAGTACTTGTTTGCGACGTTCGCTTCACCGGGCTTGTTTCCGAATCATGCGTTCAAAGGCAGTGTATGGGAAGCCGCTTGGGAAGGCGAACGTGAGGTCAACCGCTCGGGTGCGAATTGGAGCTGGCGCTGCTACGCCGCCACGTCGCACGGAGATCACCACATCTACTCATTGCGGACCATGGGGTTGAACGGCAATAACGACGTGCTTCGCGACCACCTTACGTTTTCGAGAAAGTTTGACACGTTTGCAGGCCGCATCGTTGCTCAAGAACAGGGTGGTCTCGCCTTGCAGGGAGGAACGGCGTACAACAACCACCCGGTGCGGTCGGTGCTAACGGTCAAGGTGGCCCGTTCGTTGTTCGCCGGCATCGATGTGTACGGTGGCGCGGTGTTCAGTTCCGGTCAAGAAGGCGTGGTAACGGGATTGGAGTGGGACGCGGGCGTCCTGAAATTGCAGGTGCCGCTCGTGACGTACATCCCGGCGGGGGATGTGTGGTACACACCGGCCAATTCCGGTTCACCGGCGGTGACGGTGGTGTTCAACTTAGAACAGTTGAGCCCCTACCAATTGCTGCGCGGAGGCAATTTGGCTCCTTGATGAGGTGCGTTGAGTCTCGTTATTCTGCAAAATTGTACGACAACCCGAACGAGATCGTCCGTCCCATGGTGAAGCTCTGGAAGGTGTATTCCTCTCCTTTGAATACGTAGGACTGACGGTACTCGGGGTCGAGTAAGTTGCGGCCTTGCACCTTGAGGGTAAAGCGTTCACCCAAGGTCTTGGTCACACTCAGGTCCAGCGCACCGCGTGGCTGGTCGTAGACGTCCGGCGTTCCGCCGGGTGTTATCAACACCAACTTCGGTCCGCTCACGTTGAAACCGGCGTTGACTGATAGTCCCAATGAGTCGTTGGCATAGTTGACGATGCCGTTGACGATGTAAGGCGATTGGCCGTACATCGGACGGGTGTCGAGGTGGTCGGGATCCGTCGCACGGATTTCAATCAACTCGTCCTCGGCGATGGCCGTGGCGCTCTGGATGTAGGTGGCATTGAAGGCCACGTTGAAGGCCTCGAGCGATTCGCCAAGCGAGCCGAGGTTCTTCTTCAGTTCAAATTCCAACCCTCCAAGCTGTGCGCTTTCGACATTCTTCCACGTGATCTCGGTGTTCGCCGCGGTGGAAATGATGACCTGCTCAATGGGGTCTGTGAAGTGCTTGTAGAACAGGCTGACAGAGATTAACTCGCGCAACCCGGGGAATACCTCGAATCGGTTGTCGATGTTTAGGACCTTGGTGCGGTTCAGGTCGGTGTTGCCGGTCTGCTGCTCTTGGATCTCGAAGTCGAACACCGAGAAGGGCGCCTTTTCCCGGAACAAGGGACGCGCAACGCTCTGGCTGGCCGAGAAGCGGTACTGGGTGATTTTCAAATCCTCTTCAGCGAGTTTCACGGTCATGTTCAACGAAGGCAGCACATCCAACACGTCCAATGTACCGCGGAAGTTGCTTTCCAATTCAGGCAGCAAATCGTCATCGAGCAACTTGTCGCTTTCCAGCAGCATGTCGGTGGCTTCCACACGGATGCCGCCGTTCAACTTGATGTTTTCGCGCGGGTCAAAGTTGACCATGGCGTAGCCGCCGAGCACCGTTTGCTGGGCTTCGTAGCTGTTTTGGATGTCCGTGTCGTCGCGCAGGTACAGGTAGTTGGTGGCTCCTGAAGACGTGCCGGTAATGATCTCCATGTTGGCAGCGCTGAAGTAGTCGGCGGGGTTGCCGTTGTAGTCGACGCCTTGTGACACGAAGCTGAAGCGGTTTTCCGAGTAGTCCCGAGTGCGCTGGACCATGGAGAGGCCCAAGGCCAATTTGTTTTCAGGGCCCCATTCCTCTGCGATGGGCTTTTCAAAATTGAATTTCAAATCGAGTGTCGCGTTGTCCATGGTGCGGTAAAAACGCGTGGGCGAGGGGTAGAGGTTGTCTTGGATGCTGTACGCCAACTCATCGGAGCTCGTCTCCGTCACGGTGTAACCGGGGTAGTATTCATTCAAATCCTCGCCATCGGCCAACAGGGCGAGTGCGTCCTCCGTGATGTCGTTGCCTGAGGCATCGCTGTAGACCAAGCCTCCGGGCAGACTTTCGTAGCTGTTGATGAACAAGCGCAAATCCGGGGTGACCTGCTTGCCCTTGGTGTAGGAAGCGCTCCACGTGATTTTGTGGTTGACGTTCTCGCTGAGTTCGTGCGTTCCACGCAATTGGAAGATGTTCATGCTGCGCTCCAGGTAGCGCTGCTGGCGTTGCTCTTGGCCGAGTCCAACCGCATCGCTCGGATTGATGCCGTCTTGGTAGCGCGCGTCGTTGATGCCCGAAATCGTGGGCATGTAGGTGAAGCCGATTTTGCTCGTGGGGCTGATGTTGTAGCCGAGGTTGAACAGGGCCGACGTGTAGACGGATT
>CAXREW010000158.1:0-2123 GCA_964229455.1 Flavobacteriaceae bacterium
ATTTTGTGTTTCGTGATTTTTCATTTCTCTTTGCCCTTCAAAGGTACATTCACAAAATCCTCCTCATGAAACACATTTACGCGCTGGGCCTCGCTCTCGGATTGGCCTTCGGACTTCAAACAAATGCGTCGGCACAAGCCGTGACCAACACCATTGCCGAAATCCAAGGCGAGTTGTTCAGCTCTCCGTTGGTCGGATTGTCCGTCACCACCACGGGCATTGTCACAGCCAACAAAGTCACATCGGCCACATCAGGCGTCATCGGCTACTTTATCCAAGACGGTGAAGGGCCCTGGAACGGCATCTTCGTATACGACAACACCCAAGCGCCTGAAATCGGCGATGAGATCATCATCGAAGGCGAGGTTGCTGAGTACTACGACGTAACAGAATTGGTGAACATCAGCTACTTCGAAACCGTCAGCTCGGGCAACGACCTGCCCACCCCTTCCATCGTTACCACCGGCGAATTGGCTTCCAGCGAAGCCGACGAAGGTTGCCTCGTGCAAATCGTGAACGCCATTTGCACCAACCCCGATGCCGACTACGGTGAAGCCATCTTCGACGACGGCAGCGGCGAAGTCAAAACCAACGACTACATGTACGTGCCGGAAGACGGTTGGATCCAGGATGAGTACTACTCCATCACCGGATGCATCCACTACACCTTCGAGGAGTACAAAATTGAGCCTCGCTACGCAGAGGACATCGTAACCGGATTCATCAACGGCATCAGCGAGTGGCTGCCTGCGCAGGAACTCAGCCTGTTCCCCAACCCAGCTACCGCCGCCGTTCAATTGGGCACAACGGGTGCCGGCACAGCGACATTCACCGATGCGCTGGGACGTGAAGCCCTTCAGGTTCCTGTTCAGCAAAGCAACCCCACCTTGGACATCAGCACCCTTTCACCCGGCGTGTACACGGTTCAATTCACCGCCGCCTCGGGCCGATGGGCTTCGAAGCTCGTGGTGCGTTAACGAAACGACAATCGAATTGAGAACGGCTCCCAATTGGGGGCCGTTTTTTTATGCTTCGGTTTCGGCCGGAGTGCTCGGTGGTGACGCGTCGGGTGCATCGCCCGTGCCTTGGTAAAGGTCCCACCCAATCCAGCGGCATTCCATCGGACCGTTGAAGCACTTGATGCGGCGTTTGGTTTTAAGGCCCACCCGCTTCAAGCCTTCGACGTCGCTCGAGATAATCCAGGCTGAATGCCCGGACCAATTCGCTTTGAGCGCGTCTCCGATTTGGCTGTAAAAGGCCGGCGCATCTTCCAAGGGCAAGCGCTCACCGTAGGGCGGATTCAAGACCAACAACCCCGATTCGGAGCGTGGCTTGAGCTTGAAAAAGTCCATGCGTCCAAGTTCAGCACGGCCGGCCAACTCCATGTTGGCCAGCGCCTGGCGCGTTTGGGAGATGGCGGCGAAGTCGCGGTCGCTCGCAAAAATCGGCGTCTCGACTGGCTCACGCGCTTCCTTCAAGGCATCGCGTACGCTCCACCACTCGTCCTCATCATATCCCCGCCAATCCATGAAGGCGAATTTGCGGCGGTGCCATTGAATGGGGAAACCATCCGCCCATAGGGCAGCCTCCAACGTGAACGTGCCAGAGCCGCACATGGCATCATAGAGCGGAATTCCGGGTTTCCAGCCCGCATGGGCCAACAAGCCCGCCGCCAACACCTCGTTCAAAGGGGCTTTGGCGCCCGCTGGGCGGTAGCCGCGGCGACTCAACGGCCGGCCAGCAGCGTCCAACGAAATCGTGACGGTCGTATGGGCAATGTGCAGGTGGATGCGGATGTCCGGATCCTCTTTGTTGATGCCTGGGCGCAGTCCCGAAAACTCGCGGAAGTGATCCACCACGGCATCCTTCAGCCGCAACATCGCGAACTGCGAGTGCGTGAACACCGAGGAGTGCACCGTGACATCAATGGAGAATGACGATTGCGGGGTCATGATGGCACCCCAGTCCCAGCGCTTCGCTTCGTCGTACAACGCGTCCGGGTTCTGGGCATCAAAAGACAATACCGGCCGCAGCACGGTCAGCGCAAAGCGGCTGCTGAGGCACACGCGAAACAGCGTGGCCATATCGGCGTGGAATTCCACCCCGCGCTTCGCTTGTTTCAC
>CAXREW010000159.1:0-2102 GCA_964229455.1 Flavobacteriaceae bacterium
CAGTCCGTGTGGTTTCAAAGCGATTACGAGGTTTTCATCCTCGAATAAGACAGGCACCGATGCGTCGCTGGGGTTCACTCCTGCGGAAGGGCTACGTTCATTTCGTGGAACATGAACGCCCACTTATCGGCTTGCTCGTCCAGGATTTTGGACGTGGGCTTGCCGGCGCCATGGCCCGCATTTTTCTCGATGCGAATAAGCGCCGGGTGATCACCCGCTTGGCAGGCCTGAAGTCGTGCGGCGAACTTGAAACTGTGCGCTGGTACTACGCGGTCATCGTGGTCGGCCGTGGTCACCATGGTGGCAGGATACGCCGTTTCCGGGGCGAGGTTGTGGTATGGGCTGTACCCGGCGAGGTTGTCGAAGTCCGCCTTCGAACTGTCCGCGCATCCATACTCTGGAATCCAACCCCAGCCAATGGTGAATTGGTGGTACCGCAGCATGTCCATCACGCCAACAGCGGGGAAGGCCACGCCGGCGAGGTCAGGTCGTTGCGTCATGGTCGCGCCGACCAGCAAGCCTCCGTTGGATCCACCTGCAATGGCCAAGCGGCTCGATTGGGTGTACCGTTGGTCGATGAGGTATTCACCGGCTGCGATGAAATCGTCAAAGACATTTTGCTTCTTGAGCAGCATGCCTGCTTCGTGCCATTCCTCCCCAAATTCGCCGCCTCCACGGAGGTTGGGCATGGCGTAAACGCCATCGTTTTCAAGGAGCAGCAACAACGAAGAGCTGAAGCTTGGCGTCAGGCTGATATTGAACCCGCCATACGCGTAGAGGTATGTAGGGCGGTTGCCGTCCATTTCGAGTCCTTTCTTGTGGACGATGAACATGGGGACTGAGGTGCCGTCTTTCGATTCATACCACACTTGCTTGGATTCGAAATCTCCGGGATTGAAATCGACTTCAGGAGCGGCGAAGAGGGTGCTTTCGCCCGTGTCTATGTCGTAGCGGTAGATGGACGTCGGGTAGGTGAAAGAGGTAAACGCATAGAACGTCTCCGTCGCATCGACTTTACCTCCAAAACCGCCGGCTGAGCCAGCATCGTTGGGCAGTTCAATGGTGCGTGGATTGGAGCCATCCATGTCCATCCGAACAACCGCATTGCAGGCATTTTTGAGGTAGGTGGCGAAAAGTTGACCTCCGGTGCTGCGCACTCCTTCAAGCAAGTGCTCGTCAGCGGGGATGACGTCCACCCAGTCGGAGGTATCGGAGGCGGAAATCCCGACCAAGCGGTAGGTCGGTGCATCAATATCAGTCAGCACCAAGAACCGACCATTGTGGTGGTCCACTACGGAACTTCGGGTATTGAAGCCGGGAATCAATGATTGCCAGGTGGCCTTGGGGTCGGTCAAATCCAAAAAGTCGAGGCTGTTGCCGTCTGTTCCAGTTGAGGAATTGAGGATGAGGTACTGTTGGTCCTCGGTCGCGTATGCAAAGTGATACCGGTTGGGCTCATTGTCATTGCGGTAGACCAAGCGGTCTTCAGATTGGTCGGTTCCGACTTCGTGGTAGTACACGCTGTGGAAGGTGTTTTCTGCACTGAGTTCGCTTCCTTCCGGTGCGGGGTATCGGCTGTAATAGAATCCATTGCCGACCCAGCTTGTTCCGGAAAATTTGACCCAACGCAATACATCTCCTTGGGGGGTGCCGGTGGCGAGGTCGTAGACATGAATTTCTTGCCAATCGGATCCCGCTTCATTTTGGATTACAGTGATGTATCGATTGTCATCGCTGGCGCTCCCGAGCGATGCGGTGACCGTGCCGTCGTCGCTCAAGGCATTCGGGTCGAGGAAAAGATTGTCTTCGCCGTCGAGGGATTCACGCACGTACCATACACTTTGGTTTTGCAACCCATCGTTCTTCGATAAGAAGTACCGGTCCCCGATTTTCCGGGGCATCCCGATTTTCTCATAATTGTAGAGCGCCTCAAAACGGTCGCGAAGTGGGTGGCGCCAGGCGAGTTCATTCAAGTAGCCTTGCGTGAATGCAATCTGCTCATCGACCCATGCCATGGTTTCTTCGGAACGGTCGTCTTCCAACCACCGATACGGGTCAGCGACCTCGATGCCCCACAGGGTGTCTTTGACGTTTTCGGTGCG
>CAXREW010000160.1:0-3690 GCA_964229455.1 Flavobacteriaceae bacterium
CCGGACATGGCCGGAACGAGTTGAACCTGGAGGCTGTTCGACTTGGCGCCTTGCTCCCATTCCAGTGCCATCGGCACTGTTTCCCATCCGTATGCCACTTCCCAGGCGTCGAGGAGGGTCTAGTGGGATTCCATGCGGGCTTGGAAGTCCGACCAATTTCGGGTGGCTGACGGGCTCCATAGAACCTCGGCCATGGCGACTAAGCGAGGATACACCTTGGACTCCACGAGGCGCTGGGGGGCACGTTCGCTCCACATGTTGCACTCCCCACCGAGGATACGACCGCTGCCTTCGAGGCCTTCCGGTTTGGGTTCAAACCCGTACACTTCCTCCAAGTCCGTGGACTCTACAGGGTAATCAAAATAGCAGTGTGACGTCGGTGACATGATGGCATCGTGGCCCATGGCTACCGCATCGCGTCCGCCGTCCATTCCGCGCCACGACTGCACCGTCGCCCCGACTGGCAAACCGCCTTCGAGGATCTCATCCCAACCGATCATTTTGCGGCCGTTGGCTTCCAGGTACCGTCCGATCTCGCCAATAAACCAGGACTGCAATTCGTGCGCGTCGTGCAGGCCTTCATCTGCGATGCGTTTCTGGCATTTGGGGCATTGCTCCCACCGCACTTTGGGGGCCTCGTCGCCGCCGATGTGGATGTATTCGGAAGGAAAAAGCTCCATCACTTCGTCCAACACCGTTTTCAAAAACGCCAACGTCGTGTCCTGTCCGGCGCAGTATATGTCCTTGAACACGCCCCAATCGTGCGGCACCTCCATGGCTTCACCGGTGCACCCCAACCACGGGTAGGCCGCCAAGGCAGCTCGGCTGTGGCCCGGGAGCTCGATTTCGGGAATGACTTCGATGTGGCGCTCGGCCGCATAAGCGACGATATCGCGGATTTGATCTTTGGTATAAAACCCGCCGTGCTGGCTGCCATCTGCCTCCGTGCGCCATGCGCCCTTTTGGGTCAATTCGGGGTAGGCATCGATTTCAACGCGCCACCCTTGGTCTTCCGTCAAGTGCCAATGCAGTACGCTCATTTTGTGCAACGCCAGCAAATCGATGGTGCGCTTCACAAATTCCGGTTCCATGAAATGCCGGCAACAATCCAGCAGCAATCCCCGGTGGCCGAATCTGGGCGCATCGGCAAGATCCCCGCACGGCAATGCACCATTACCGGTTAAAGCCAAAGAGCGAAGGGTTGTCAACGCGTGAAACGCTCCATGCGTTGAACCGGCTTCAATGGTGATGCCATCCGGGCGAATGGCCAGTGCATACGCCTCTGATTCCATATCGGGCGACCGCTTGATGATAACCGACATGGCCTTTCCTTCCTTCGCGTCCGAGTCGGCTGAAAGCCAATCTGACCAAAACCCTTGGTCCGCTTGCCATTCCGCTGGCACTTCCAGCTCCCACGCACCGGAGATGGCACAGGTATTCTGACTTGGATTCCAACTGGAAGGATGTGGTATGAGGTCCAATGGAGGTGCATCAGCCACCGGCGCACAAGCGACTAAAAAGAGCGCAAATGCGAACAGGAGAACGGGTTTTTCCATGGTGCAAAATAGCGCACCTCAGGGCAATTAACTGGTGAACCAGCGCTCCACAGCAGCAGCACTGACTTTGCTGGTCTTTCCGTCGAATAACGCCGTCGGGCGTTCATCGACCTCCCGGCATGAAGCATGGAATTGAGTAACACCGAGCGCCATCCAGTCTTTGCGTTGTTCCGGCACCACGCCGCTGCCGACCGTGACGTCAAAGCCTCCAGCGACCAATTGACGAATGCGGTCACGCCCGTCCCACGCGCGGAGTTCGCCACCGCTCGTTAAGAGTCTGCGCACACCCAATGCCTCCAAGGCGGCAGCGGCACCTTCCCAATCGGTGCAGGCATCAAAGGCCCGGTGAATGACAATCCGGTGGGGGCCATAGGCATCTACCCAGCGTCGCAACAAGGGTGCGTCCCACGTTCCATCCGCTTGCAAAGCGCCCACCACTACACGAGCAGCACCAGCAGCCAACGAACCCTCAATCTGCGCCGTCATCAATGCTTTTTCCTCTTCCGAGTAGACAAAGTGCCCCGCCCTGCTGCGGATGAGGGCGTGCACGGGCAACCCGAGGGCGCGTGCCAATCGAATGTCTGCTTCCGTTGGCGTCAGCCCCCCGCACTCCCAATGCGCGCACAATTCCACGCGTTGTGCACCGGCCTCAGCAGCCGTACGAACGTCCGACGGCGAACTGGCGCACACCTCCAGCTGGAAGGATTCAAACAGGTGCATTCCGGCCTGGACCCCCGTTACGTCTTGAATGCGGGTCAGATCTAGCACTTCCTCCGCGACGTTGATCTTGGTCAGTCTGGTGCCGGCATCCATCATTGCTTGCAAGGCCGTGGGCAGCTCGAGCTCTCCACGGTGAGGGTGCGGCGTCAATGCCGCTAGATGCGGCTGAAGGCGGTCGCCATCGAGCCGAAAATAATTCATGGAAACGCGCACCGATCCGCTGGCAGCCAGGCGTTCAACGACCGCCGCGTCCGGCTTTTCCGTGATGCAGTGAACCGTGGTACCGTCTCCTTCGAGCACCGCGAAAGCCATCGTTTTGGCGGGATACAGTCCCAGTGCTTCCCGATCGTAGGCCAATACAGCCGGCCCCTCGCCTTCTGTCCGCAAACGCGACAAGGCAGACCGGGTTGGGAGGTTGTCGCCGTTGGCCAACACCCACATCGAACCCGACGGAACGGGGTCGCTCGCCAGGGCACATTGGACGGCATGGCCCGTGCCCTTAGGTTCGGACTGAACGGCCGTTTGGATGCGCATGCCGTGGCCTCGGCCCGCCCATTCTTGCAGAAATGCCGGTGTGATGGTGTCATCAGGTGCGATGACCACCGTCGCTTCGGTGAACCCCGCTCGTAGGGATTGCTCGAGGATGAGTTCCAGCATGGGCTCGCCATTGGGGCCTACCCGAATCATGGGTTTGGGCCGCTCCAGTGCATCCTGAGCGAAACGCGATTGCTCCGCCGATGCAGCACTGGCGCGCATACGCGTGGCGCGTCCGGCCGCTAACACAATGATCCGATTGCACGTCATGCCTCGAAGTTCATACATCTCACTCAATTGACCTCTATTCGAACGCCTTCAGCACCCAAGTTGATCGGGATGACCCGCGCGCCTGTGGCGTAGAATGCTTCCACCGCTGGTTGCCGTTTTCCTTCAGGAAAAACAGCGAACGCCGTTCCGCCGCCGCCGGATCCGTTGATTTTTCCGCCGCAGGCTCCGAGTTGCGCAGCCTGTCCTAGCAATGCGTCAATGCGCTTCGTGGACACTTCAATCCCTTCGGACAGCCAACGGTGATGTTCTGTCAACCGTTGACCAATGGATTGACATGACGCGTCGCCCGCCTCCAGCAAGACTCGACCGCCCGCCGAAACGGATTGAATTCCTACCGTCGCGTCCATGAGTCGGTGGGCGTTCGGGGTCCAATGCTGCGGTCGTTCGGGAAACACGCCTGCGTGCAGGGAGGCTCCCCATTCCTCGAGGAGCTCGAGCCGTTGGTGCTTGGCTCGGGAAAGAATGACCAACGTGTCGTTGGGTTGTTCGGAGTCGATCAGCAACCACTCGCCTGCAGGAATTGAAACGGTTTGCGTCGCGAACACAGGATGGAAATCAACCGTTCGCACGCCGCCCATGGCACACATTA
>CAXREW010000161.1:0-2780 GCA_964229455.1 Flavobacteriaceae bacterium
TACCGGGCTCAGGTCTTTGAAGACGATTCCTTCTGTTGGAAAGTCTGGAACGTCTTCAATGGCCGTATTCAAGGCCTCTTCCAATGAGCAAAATGGATTAATCGCGGGATTCACAAAGCCTAAGATACGGACTCCACCTCCGAATCATGCTGTCCGTGATGGGAATCGCAGCCGCCAGGTCCTCCAGCGAATCCAAGGTGTGGTGCCGCCTGTATCTTTCAATCGCACGGGCGGAACCAGCATCGATGTACGGGTGGCTCTTCAATTCAAACCAACTGGCCGTGTCTGCGCAGAGTGGACGGTACACCCCACCCCCGGCATGAAACATCGGTTTCAGCTGTTCGAATGCCTCCGGCTTCAACCCCCATACCTCACCCAATTGATCGACCGCATAAAACCCGCCCAACGCATTTCGAAACCGACAAATGCGCGCCGCCAGCACCGGTCCGATGTAAGGCAGGGCCTCAAGTGCGGCACTATCAGCAGTATTTAAGTCGATGGCTCGTCGTTGGCGTTCTTGCTGCAGACGCTTGCTGCGTGTCGGCTGAGCCGGGTTTTCGCGTTTTCGACCGAACCGAGATGAACGCACCGTTTCTAAGGACTCCAACAACCAGGCCACCGGGACAGAATTTTCTGCCGCTACATACATACGATTTTCCTTGTACCAAAACCCCGCGCGTACCCCCAATGCCAACCAAGAAATTAAGACGAAGCCCAAAAGGGCTCGTCGCTCTGCTTGTTCCATCTCCTCTAATCTCTCTCGTGGCGTCGGCTTCAATCCAACGCGCTTACCCGTTAATCGTACCGCTTGATCTCCCCTGACTTGATGCGCTTGAAGTAATCCGCAACATCCTGCTTGACCTCGCCCATCAAGAAGTACAAGCCCAATACATTCGGGAAACACATGGCGAAAATCATCGCGTCCCCAAAGTCAAATACGCTCTGCGCGGAAATCGCTGAACCGAGAATCACGAAGAGGCAGAACACTGCTTTGTACGACAGATCCGCCGCTTTGGACTCGCCGAACAAAAACGTCCAGGACTTCAATCCGTAGTAGCTCCAGCTGATCATGGTCGAAAGCGCAAAGAGAATGACCGCCACAGACAACACAACAGGGAACCACGACATCGTTTGAGCAAAGGCGCTGCTCGTCAACTCAATTGCTTGCAAGTCTTTCGCTTGCGCCAATCCCAAGGCCGCTTCTTGGCCAATTGATCCATAACCCGAAATCACGATGACCAATGCAGTCATGGTGCAAATGACCACCGTATCAATGAAAGGTTCCAACAATGCAACCACGCCTTCACTGACCGGCTCGTTCGTTTTTGCCGCCGAGTGCGCAATGGAGGCAGAGCCGATGCCCGCCTCATTGGAAAATGCCGCGCGCTGGAATCCAACAATGAGCACCCCAATCAAACCGCCATACGCCGCATCTGCCGAGAAGGCACTTGAAATGATGAGGCCGAAGGCACTTGGTATCTCTGCGATGTTGCCTCCCAATACAACCAAAGCACCGAGGACGTAAATGCCGACCATGAAAGGCACCACCTTGTCCGTAACACGTGCGATGCTCTTGATGCCGCCAATAATGATCAATCCAACCAAGACGGCCATCACGGCACCGAACATCCAGCTTTGTCCCGCCAAGAACGAGTGCTCTCCACCAGTAACCTCAATGAGCTGCTTTGTGGCTTGGTTGATCTGCACCATGTTGCCACCACCGAAACTTCCTCCGATGCAAGCAATGGCGAACAATACCGCCAAAATTTTACCGAGCTGCGCTTTGCCTTGCTTCGCCAAGCCGTCCCGCAGGTAGTACATGGGACCACCTGAAACCGATCCATCCTCGTTTTCCTGACGGTACTTCGTACCCAGCGTGCATTCCACAAACTTCGAACTCATTCCGAGCAGCCCAGCCACGATCATCCAAAAGGTCGCCCCCGGTCCACCCAATGAAACGGCAAATGCCACACCTGCAATGTTTCCAACGCCTACGGTCCCGCTCAAAGCAGCGGTCAATGCCTGGAAGTGACTGACTTCACCGGCATCGTTGGGGTCATCGTATTTTCCTCGAACCACGTCTAACGCATGCCCAAATCCTCGAATGTTGATGAACTTGAAGTAAAAGGTGAAAAAGATGGCTCCCGCAAGCAGCCAGATCAAGACGAAAGGCACCGTCACGCCCGCGAATGAGACTTGAAAGAAAATGACTTTCATGATCGCGTTGGTCAAGGGCTCCATCACCGCATTGATCTTCTCATCAACTGTCGATGCCTGAGCATAAACAGGCTGAACAAGGGCGCTCACAAGCGCAACAAGAGGGAGGAATTTTCGCATGAATCGAAGGGTTATCAATCGTAAGACCTCGAATATACAAAGCAACTCAAACCCTGAACTTCAGAGCGAAGGACTTTGTATTCCGATGAAGTCGTTTAACCGCCGTATTTGGTCCGCCGTTCCCAAAACGAAAAGCTTCATAGACGCTTGAAGGGTCGTGTCCAGCGGTGGGTTGATGACCATCTCCCCCGACGCCTTGCGCAATCCGATGACATTGACACCGATGCGATTCCGCGCGTCAATTTCTGCGAGGGTCATGGACTGAAGCCGATCCGGCAATTGCAGCACTTCAATTTCTTCCAAGTTGACGGCGTCTGCACCTTGAATGCGAATGTGGTCGAGGAATTCCACTACATCCGGAATGGCGACGAGTGAAGCCATGTGAGCACCGCCTACTTGGTCGGGCATGATGACGTTCTGGGCACCGGCCATCTTCAGCTTGC
>CAXREW010000162.1:0-3248 GCA_964229455.1 Flavobacteriaceae bacterium
CAAATCCGCGGGACGCCGATCTGCGGCTGACACTCGGGCATACCGATTCCGGCGGCGAGGCGATCGCTCGCCTCGCGCCTGGCGCCCGGGTGGTCAAGGCCTTCAAAACGATCACCTGGGAGGCCATGGCCGATCCGGATTACGGGGATGCGATCTCGCACGACTTCTGTCTACCGGTGGTTCCCGGTTGTACAGATGCTGGAGCATGCAATTTCAGTGCTGAAGCCAATGCCGACGATGGGAGTTGCTACAGCGTGGGGGATGCCTGCGATGACGGTGATGAGGAGACAGTGCTGGACGCGTACACGGCCGATTGCGAATGCGCGGGTGTGCCGGCCGTTCCCGGGTGCATGGATGCCGAAGCGTGCAATTTCAGTGCTGAGGCCAATGTAGAAGACGGCTCGTGTTTTTACGTGGCGCAAGGCACCATAGCGGGTGCGCAAACCGCGACCGATATGACCACTGAGACTTATACCTATGATGGCAATGCCGAAAACACCTACGGATGGACCGTGGATGGCGGTTCCATTCAGGGGGCTTCGAGTGGTGTCGGTCTGTTGACAGTAGATGTCTTGTGGTCATCAACGGGCAACGGCTTGGTGACGGTTACGGAGACCGATACCACCGGATGCAGCGGTGACGTGGCTGTGGAAGTGGATTTGTTGGTGAATTCCGTCAGTGAACTGGAAATGATGGGCTTGGTGTTGTACCCTAATCCGGTGCAAGACGTTCTCGTCCTGTCCATGCAGGTTTCTGTGCGCGAAACGGAATGGCTGGAACTCATCGATGTCCGAGGCCAAGTTGTGCGCACATGGCCTGCGGTTGATGTGCGAATGAATTTGAACGTCCAAGACTTGGCGGTTGGGCTTTACACCCTGCGCATTGGCATGGAAGATGGCTCAGTAGCCGCAGCTCCGGTCTTGATTCAGCGCTGATTAGCGCCTAGTCTACCTAGGGAACAGCCGGTCCGATTTCGAACCAAAACGAACCTCCATGGCGCTCCACGCCGTGGAGGTTTTTGTTTTCCCACAATGGGCCCAACGTTGCTTGAATATCAGGTTGTTGCGCGATCCAAAATGCGGGAAAGATGGGACGGTAGCGTTCTGGATTGCTCATGACCATGGCAGCCAGCACGTATTGTTCTGAATAACCGCGTTCGCACATGTCTTGCGGGTAGTCCCAAGGCAAGTAAATGTCATGTACCTGGACGATTACTCCTTCTTTGAGTCGGGGGAGCCATTCCAAGAAGAACACAGTGGCATCCGAATTCGGCAGCGTGCGGTGGCTGTTGTCTATGAACAAGATGTCACCGGCTTCGAGCTCATCGGCCCACTCGGTTCCGACTTGTTCAAATGGCCGACGCACGATGCGCTGTGACACCTGATCAATGTCGGCACGGGGATATGGATCAATGCTGATGATCTCCGTGTCAGTGCTGTATTGGTTTTTGGCTGCCGCCGCGACGAGCGTTGAATTGCCCGATCCGACCTCCATGTATTTTTTCGGCTTGCGCTCTGCGATGTACATGTAGAGTGCGGCGATGTCCAATCCTGGAAGGAAGTTGTTGTTCCAGGCAGGAAGGAGGGCATTCGTTTCGTCCGACCGCTTGCGAATGGTATGCAGCTGTTCCGTGTAGTTCAAGATGCGTCTTACTTCGCACTCAATCTGTGGTTTCCTCTCGTCGAGGATGGCGTGGATTTCCTTGAGGCCCTTTCCGGTTTCCGGTCGTGAGCGTGGGGTGAAATTCACCCGGTAATCCAGGTGGAGGGTCTGCCACCGCTTTGATGCAAATCGGTAAATGGACTTAAGGGTGCTCATCCTTGTTGCTCTTCGGCGATTTGTTGGTCCCATTCGTTGCGCAACCGCATCACTTCCTTCTCTGTCCACGCGCGTGTTTTTTCCAGCATCTTGCCACCGTCAGGCAGGCAATAGGTTGGCCCGTAAGACACTTTCACGTCGATGTGTTTGGCTCCGAACTGTTTCCATGCGTGGGGCACGAATTTCGCTTGGCCCACCCACGCGATGTTCGGGTCTTTGTACTCGATGGCAATCGGCGTGACAGGGAATCCGCCTTCGGCACTAATGTAAAACATCGAAGGTCGGTATTCCAGCACGTCGGGGCCCATGTGCGTCGTCCCTTCTGGGAAAATCACAATGCCAAACCCATCCTGCAGACGCTGCTTGACAGATTCACGCGTTTCCTTCCGGCTCTCCTTGCTTTTCCGGTTGACCCAGATGGTGCCCAAGAGGGTAGCTCCCCATCCAATGATGGGCCACGATTTGCTTTCAACCCGGCCCACAAAAACCACCGGGGTCTTGGCCGGAATCATCACCGCATCGACGTAGCTGCGGTGGTTGCCCATCAAAATGGATGGTTTTTCCGGTAGCTCTCCCTCCACAAACACCCGGATGCCCATGATGGCATACACGCGATGGATGAATTCGATGAGGATGCGGTGAATGCGATGGCGATCTGCGCCATGGATGATCCGCACGACACCCAGTTTGAAGGTGTACGCTAAACTCAACAATAGAAACCCGGGAATCCGGTAACTGGAACGGAGAAAGCGCGCAATCATTCGTGCGAAGATAGGCTGAAGCGTTGGATGAAATCGGACTGGTGCACGAAGGGCAATTTTCGGAACTTCTTGGACGGCGGGGTTTCAAGTCGGATGAACACTTCACGATCCAAGGGGTGCTCAAATTCCAAGCTGTATGCACAGAGAAATAATCCCTTGCCGGTGTAGCGTTCTCCGGGAATTTCATACCGATCATCACCGACGATTCCATGTCCCGCAGCAAATAAATGCCGCCGGATCTGGTGGGTCCGCCCGGTGATGGGTTGGGCGCGGATGAAGCTGACATCCCCGGCCCCGGCCATCCGGCCCTGCGCCAATCGCTCTACATGCGTCGAGGCAGCTTTTCCATCCAACGGCCACGCCATGGCCATCGAATGCGGTACGTCCCCGTGCACCAAGGCCACATACTGTTTGGTGATGCGACGCCGCTCGAAGAGCACCCCCACCTCACGTGCTGCCTGTGCGGTTTTCCCAAAAACTACCCAGCCACTCGTTCCAAAGTCAAGGCGATGGCACGGCAATAAGCCGTTATCAGACCGGTCAGTTACCGAGCGGTTCACGGCTTGAACAAATGTCCTGCCGCTGTTTCCAGATGTCAGCAGTCCGTGTGGTTTCCAAGCGATTACGAGGTGTTCATCCTCGAATCCGACAGGCACCGATGCGTCGCTG
>CAXREW010000163.1:0-2650 GCA_964229455.1 Flavobacteriaceae bacterium
CATCACGTTGGATTACGGATTCAAAAACACCGGATCCACGCAGAGTGCCATCACCTACCTCGACGGAGAAAACGGAATCCTTCGTTACCGCGGTTACTCCATCGAAGAATTGGCCGAAAACGCTTCATTCATTGAGGTCGCGTACCTGTTGATCTACGGCGACCTTCCGAACGCGGAGCAGCTTAAGTACTTCCAAGACGGCATCACACACCACACCTTGGTGCATGAAAACATGAAGCGCTTCTTTGAGGCGTTTCCTCCGGGTGCACACCCCATGGGCATGCTGAGCTCGATGATCTCAAGTTTGAGCACGTTTTACCCAGAATCGCAGAACCCCAACCGCTCCGTGGTCGACATCGAATTGACCATCCACCGGTTGATTGCAAAGCTGCCGACCCTCGCCGCACAGGCGTACAAGCACAACATGGGCCATCCCACGGTGTACCCGTCGAACAAGCTGAGCTACTGTGGGAATTTCCTTCAGATGATGTTTGGCCTCCCATCCGAGGAGTACACCGTCGACCCCATCGTTGAAAGTGCAATCAACAAGCTGTTGATCCTGCACGCCGACCATGAGCAAAACTGCTCAACCTCGACGGTTCGTGTGGTGGGCTCTTCCCAAGCCAACTTGTACAGCAGTGTCTCTGCAGGCATCGCCGCGCTCTGGGGACCACTTCACGGCGGTGCCAACCAAGCGGTCATCGAGATGCTCGAAGCCATCCGAGAAGACGGAGGCGACTTGCAGAAGTGGATTGACAAGGCCAAGGACAAAAACGACTCGTTCCGCCTCATGGGCTTTGGCCACCGCGTTTACAAGAACTTCGATCCCCGCGCCCGCATCATCAAAAAGGCCGCAGACGAAGTCTTGGGCCAACTCGGCATTGACGATCCGGTACTGGACATTGCAAAACAACTGGAGCAAGTAGCGTTGAATGACGAGTACTTCGTCCAGCGTGGCTTGTATCCGAACGTAGATTTTTACTCGGGCATCATCTACCGCGCGTTGAACATTCCGACGGACATGTTCACGGTGATGTTTGCCTTGGGACGTTTGCCAGGTTGGATTGCGCAGTGGAAGGAAATGGTCGAAAACCGGGAGCCGATTGGCCGTCCCCGTCAGGTATTCACCGGCTCGAAAGCACGCAGCTTCGTGCAGTTGGCTGATCGCAAGTAACCTGAACGCCGACTTGAAAGGCGGCGGGGTTGAACTCACCATTGACAGCAATGGTGTTGGCACCGTCACGTTCGGACATCCGGCGAGTAATTCATTGCCAGGCGCCGTGCTCGATGCACTGGCCCGCACCATCGATGAAGCATCGGGCAACGCCGATTGCAACGTTATCGTGCTTAAATCATGGGGAGACCGCGCATTTTGCGCTGGTGCAAGCTTCGACGAATTGATCGCCATTCAAAACGAAGCCGAGGGGCTCGCGTTTTTCAGTGGTTTCAGCAAGGTCATTCTGGCCATGCGTCGAAGCCCGAAATTCATCATTTGTCGGGTACAAGGCAAAACAGTAGGTGGCGGTGTTGGCATCGCGGCTGCGGCCGACTACGCCCTGGCCACCTCCTTTTCAAGCGTCAAGCTATCCGAACTCGCTATCGGCATTGGCCCCTTTGTTGTGGGACCTGCCGTTGAGCGCAAAATGGGCACCGCAGCTTTCACAGCCCTGGCCATTGATGCGGCAACCTGGTACAACGCTCATTGGGCGAAAGAACAAGGGCTCTATGCACAGGTATTCGATGACGCTGCGTCCATGGACGAAGCCATTGATGCGTTGGCGCAACGACTGGCAGCTTCCAACCCAGAGGCTATGGCGGAATTGAAGCGCGTGTTCTGGGCTGGGACCGACCAGTGGGAATCCCTGCTGCCCCAGCGAGCGGCAATTTCAGGCCGTCTGGTGCTCAGCGATTTTACGCGGGAAGCCATCAATCGATTCAAGGGAAAGTAATCCCGCCTCCGTATTGACACGAAAAAGGGCGCCCTTGTGAGGCGCCCTTTTTGATTGTGGTCCAGTTGCAACGCTTAGTGAATCAGCAAGCGCTTGGCGCCCTGCTGCTGCCCACTGCGCAGCACTACGTGGTAGAATCCGGTTTCTACACCGCTCAACTCAAACTGAACGGGTTGGCCATTCAGGAAGCACTCGAATCGATTGATTAAGCGACCAGAAGCATCGAGCAGCTCCACAACGGTCTTGCCATTCAAGCCTGTGCCGTTGATCCAAAACGCTCCGTTCGTTGGGTTCGGGTACACGTCGAAGTCTACGGCTTGCAGCTCGGCAATGCCCGTGACGTTGTTGACGATCACTTCTATGGTCTGCGTGCAACCGTTCGCATCGGTTACGGTCAGCACGTAGGTGCCTGCGGATATGTTATTCAGTACTGGCTCCGTACTAGTGAAATCATTTGGACCAGCCCAGGAGAATTCATACGGGAAGGTACCTCCTGTGACAATCATGTTGATTGAACCGTTTGCACCGCCTTCTACTTCATCCGTTGCATCAGCGATTAACTCAATGTCACAGTAGTAGCAGCTACCATCGTCGTCCGTAGCGTCCTCGTTGTAATTCTCCGCTTCGGGATCGGTGCACCCTGCAATCTCCAATTCGTCGCACACACCGTCACCATCGGCATCATTCAGGCAGTTGCCTTC
>CAXREW010000164.1:0-6971 GCA_964229455.1 Flavobacteriaceae bacterium
GCCCCCTTTGTCCGGGTTGCGCAGGGCACCGCTGAAGTGGACAGGGGTGAGGTGTGAAGGCAGCTGTTCAATGAGGGCAAAAACCACTTCGTCCCGCACAGCCATCAACGCATAATCAGCTGCAACATCGATGTCGACGGGGTTCTTGAAACACGGCGCATCCGCACTGGTGAATCCCGGTGGAACAAGGCCTTGGCGGTTGCAGAATCCGGCGATGTCCACGCCGCTGGCTTCCCAGGCTCGCCCAAGTGATGTGGCGACGTTACCGCTGCCGAACACGATGACCCGAGGCGCACTATCAGCCATGGGGCCGGGATTTGGTATCGGTTTTCCATCGGGCCCAAACGGCCATGAACGTACCGATGGCCATGAGGATGCACCCGAGCCACAGCACATTGATCAAGGGGAAGATGGAGGCCTGCATCACCACAAAATCGCGGCGTACCGATTCGTGCTCCCAGACGGTCATCTCGAGGGTTTCCGCCTGCGGGTCGAAGGTTTCAATCCGCATCTTGATGCCGTACTCCTCGGCTTCGTACAGATCGGGGATGATGGTGCTGTCACGGACGATGTACAACGGCTGGTGTGGGGTGTCGCGCTCCTTGTTTTTGAGGCTGACACACGCGGCAATGGCCAAGTCTTTCTGGAGCAAGCCGCGGTTGGGTTTTTCGCTGTCCAAAACAGCGCGCAAGCTGTCAATGGTCAACAAGGTGTGCCCAACGAGCATGCTGTCGCCGACTTGCATGGTGTGCGTCCTGCCACCCATCCAGCCCTCTTCATCGGTTTCGGGTGGTGACACGCGGCCCCATTTGATGTGGGTGTAGAGATCGCGGTGGAGCCAGTGCTTCGTATCCGGTTCAGGGGCGTTGCCCATTTGCTCATTCAGCTGAATGCGCGGCTCCAGGGTGAACAGGCGATCGCCAGGCACGCCCGCCTTCCATAGCTGTGCTGTCTTGGCTTGGCGCTCATTCGGGAACGGGATGAACATCCAGTGGTCTTCCAGGTCGTCTGAAAATTGCGGCGATGCTTCGTGCGTTTCTTTCGCTTCGAAGACCATTCCGTCGAAAAAGACCACATCCCCCGGTTGGTAGGTGTGGGGTGCTTTTTCAAAGTAGTCCATGCGGAATTTGACATGGATGCCTTCTTGGTACCGGTCGCGGTAGCTCACGAAGTAAGGCCCCATGGAAAGCGTGTCGCCTTCCATGATGAGCAGGTCTTCGCGGTTGTTGAGCTCCTCATTCAGGGTGCTGATGTCCCCAATCTGGTTTTGGGAGATGATGTCCTTTTGGCTGGTGCTTAGCACAGCCCCGAAAATCACCAAGCCGAATCCCACGTGCGCCACAGGCGACCCCCATTGCTTCCATTTCCCACGCGCCATGCGCAGGATGTAATCGGCATTGGAGAACACCGCGAAAAGAGCAGTGAACAGCAAGGCGACCCGAGGCAGTTCCCACCACTCAAAGGGATAAGTCCAAATCAATGCGCCCGTGCAGATTGCACTGAGTGCCGTCGCGTAGAAGAGGTTCTTCGCAACGGTTTTCATGTTGGTGGATTTGTACTTCAGCCATTGCGCCAACCCCATTACCGCCATGATGAGCACGGCGAGTGGGACTTGCACTAGGTGGTAGGTCTGATCCAGATCGGTTCCGGGCGCCAGGTTGTGCTTGCTTAAGTCGAGCAGCACTTGGCTGTTCCAAGACTCGCCCCACTGTGCGAGGAGGGGGCTGAGCGGCTCCAAAAATTGGTTGAAAACGGGCAAGCTGGTTTGCCAGGTGATGTGGGCCGCGCTTACGAGAAACAGCAACGAACCAACGAACATCCAAAATTCTCGGCCCCAAATGGACTCCTCGTCTTCGGTGCGTTCGAAGTCCGAACGGTACGCTTTGACCGAGGTAACGACCAACATGATGAGGAAAACGCCAATGGCCTCGACCACATACCCCTTCATGGCAACAAGCAACATCAGGGCGAGGATGGCTCCAAAGGCAGATTTCCAAGCCGTTGACCGGAGCAACATGAAGTGTGCCAGTGCCACAAAACTCAAGACGTACACCAACAATTGCGGAAGAATGCCGCTGTCGACAAAGCTGTGCACCGATGTATCTCCGAGGATTCCAGACTTGGTCAAGAAGGTGCTGTACAAAACCAGCAGGAACGAAATTAGCAAGAAGTAGTACGTGCTGAACAGCGCCATGGGCTTCTTGCGGTTGCGGTTGATCAGCAGCAGGTGGGCACCGGCGACCAGGGTCAGCCACGGCACCAAGGAAGAGTTCTCCACGGGATCCCACGCCCAGAATCCTCCAAAACTCAACGCTTCGTATGCCCACGCACCGCCCATCAAAATCCCCGTTCCGAGGATGCCGATGCCGAAGATGGACCAACGCAGCGCAGGCTTCATCCATGAGCGGTCCGTGCGATCAGCCAGTCCTGCCAATGCATACGCGAACGGAATGGACGTCGAAGCAAAACCCAGGAAAAGGGTAGGAGGATGGATGGTCATCCAATAATTCTGCAGCAAGGGATTGAGGCCCTGGCCATCTTGGAACATGGGAAAAGCCGTGAGGTAGTCCGCCCGGGCAGTCCAGGGGAGTCCGGCATTGCTCGGCGCATCCCGCAGCAGCAAGAACGGATCCAATCCCAGCTGAAAATTTCCGAAGTAGACCCCGAGGAGCATGGATGTCAGGAACAGTTCGATGGCTGCCACAGTGGCCAGTACAGCGTTGTGCCATTTTGAATCCGACCGCAAGAGCACCAGGCCCAGCACGTTGTGCCAGAACATCCACAACAAAAAGCCGCCTTCTTGTCCGCCCCAGAATGCGCTGAAGATGAAGCGCATAGGCATCTCGTTGTTGAGGTGCTTCCAGATGTATTCAAATTCATACCGGTGAGCACCGAACAGCACGAAGATCAGAGCGATGGTTGCGAAGGTGCTTGTCGCGTGGACGTAAAAGGCCTTGCGCCCAACCGATTTCCACCCACACAAAAAGGCGACCAGGGACACAAACGATGCACCGAACGCCAAGGCGATGAGGCCCTGACCGAAGCTGGCGATTCCGGTCCATTCCCCCAAGTATTCCATTAGCCCTCTGCTTGGAGGTCCTCACCCATGAGGACGTGGTTGTTCTCGTTGTACTTGGAGGGGCACTTCATCAGCATTTCAGTGGCGTGAAATTCTTCGCCGACAACGCTGCCGTATAAGTCGATGGATTCGCTGTTTTCCAAGCCGGTGGGCTTCGGCTGGTTCAACACCACGCGCTTAGAAGCGCCGGTGGCATCGAACATGTGAACGACGGGTTTGGTGGGGTCAACCTCGGGGTTGTACTCCACGGGGTACGCCGTGTTCAGCGTTCCAGAAACCTTGCACTCTTCACCCGCAAACTGTGTGGCCTCGGCGAAATTGACGCTTCGACTGGTGCTTGTGAAGGTCGCAATGAACGAGCCAATCAAGGCAGCGACCAACAAAAGACTGAGGATGTGAGATCGCTTCATGCTTCAGCGGATTCATTGGATGTGTTGGTCTGGCGGGTGGCTGCTTCATCCAACTTTTGGATGCGTTTTTCCATGCGCCACATCCACAGGCCCAAGCCCACGATGATGATGACGGCGACACCTCCGACGACCATGGATTTACCACTGCCGAAAAAGAAGCCTTCGATGGGGTTTGCTTGGAAGAGGGAGTGCAGCATCATTGGTCGTTAAGCCGGTGCAATTTCTGATTCAAATGGGTCGCTTGCAAACGGATGCGGTACATCCAGGTTCCCAGTAACATCCAGCCCAGCACGGCCGGGTAGAACACGGCCCTAAGCGAACTGTCCAAGTCGTAGCTGTTGAAGCCCGGATTGCCTCCTTTGCCCGGATGCAGGCTTTCTGTAAAACGCGGAAGCACCATGAGCAAGATCATGAGGATGACAAACGCGAACAGGTTGTACACCGCTGAAAGCCGGGCCTTCAAACGCTCTTCTTCCACCGAACCTCGCAAGATCAAGTAGCCTGCGTACACCAATACCGTGACCAAGGCTCCATTCAATTGCGGGTCGTCGACCCACCACGCGCCCCACGTGTACCGCGCCCACAGGCTGCCCGTCAACAGCCCGAGCACGCCAAATACCATCCCCACCTGGACGCTTGCTTCGGCCCGCAGATCGAACAGGCTCGAGCCTCCAGCGGTCTGGCTGAGCTGGCGAATCGAGGCCACAAAGGCAATGCCCATCAACAGAAACATGGTGAACCACATGGGAACGTGGAGCATCAGGTTGCGGATGGTTTCGAAGATGCGCGGCTGGAAGGGGAAGTGATGAGGCAGGTCCGATGGAAATTCAGTCAATGCAAGGGCCGGCAAGGTTGCGGTCTCGTCGACGCTGACTCCATCGAGGAACAGCCCATTTTGCAGGAACAACGTTCCATCTACCGGGTGGTTGATCAACACGTCCCAGCTGCGAGAGGGGACCGCGTCGTGCAAGGTCAATCCAATCACCGCATGTGTGTCGTCAATGACTTCCACAACGGGCAATGCGGTCAGGTTTTCCTTTTTACGAAGGACAACACTCAAATCATCTGGGCGGCTGGACCAGTGTGTTCCCAAGCCGATGAGCTCGTAGGCGGATACTTTTCGATCCAACCCATCAACGACAGCGGCGCGCTCGAGGTTTCTCAATTCCAGCAACCCCGGTCCCAATGGCACCGTGAAAGTGGTCCAGAAAACGTATGCGAGCAGGGCGATTCCCCCGATTTTCCAGCTGCGTTGAATCATGCGCAATTAATCTCTCCAAAGGTAAGGGAAGAGGATGTACCCGAGGGCGCTGAACCCAGCTGATAAAGTTGCCAAAAAAAGCAAGTGATGCGCTGTGTCCCCGAATGCGATCCCGCGCATCAAATCACTGCCATAACGCGTGGAAACGAGAATGACCGGGATGATCAAGGGCAGGCCCAAGACGGCGATCAGGCTGAAGCCGCCACCCGCACGTGATGCCAGCGCTTGGATCATGGCGAGCAGGGAGGCCAGGGCGGTGCTCGTCAACAGCACTCCGGTGTAATAATGTACTGCGGTCCAACCGCTCAGGTGGTCCATGCCCAAAAACAGCAAAAAGGCTGCAAAGGTGACAGTGCTGACGGTGCCCAGTAGCAGCATGTAATACAGCGTGCGAGCAATCAACCAGTCTTGCGGACGCACCGTGTGCACCAAAAAGGCTCGAACCCCTTCGTCGTCATCGGCCCAGGGTTTCGACACGGCATTGAACCCAGCGAAGAGCAAGACGACCCAGGCCAGGGCATTCCAGCTTTCTTGTTCGGCATGGGTGCCGGTGGCTTGGTAGCACGTGTACACCGCTGCAACGGCAAATACGAGCAGCCCGGCGATGCCGTGGCGGTTGCGCAATTCGACCCGAATGGCGTGCTGGAGCAGGAAGCGGATGTTGGAGAGCGCGCTCATGGGCCGACTCATTCGGGATTGACCAACTCCATAGGTTCGGCGATGACTTGGAACAGCCGTGCCATGTTCCGAGCGTCCTCAATCGCACGGTGCTGTGTTCCGGAGTATGAGAGCCCTTCCAGTTCCATGGCGGATTTGAGGCCAATTTGATTCTTACTGCCTTTCCACTTGCTGTAGTGGTGCTGCAAGCATGCGTGATAGCGGAGCCACGGAAGCTCGATATTATGCAGGTCGCTATCGCTGAGCAATTGCCGTTTGTCAAATTCGCCCCAACTCATGAGCACCGCCCGGCTGGCCTTCGGGTCAATCCAATCTTCAAAGGCCTCGATGGCCTCATCAAAAAAAGGGGCGTGGTCGACATCCGATTGGGTGATGCTGGTCAGTTGCGTGCAAAATTTTGAAATCTGCGGGTGCAAGGTGGGTTTGACGAACAGGCAAAATTCATCCACGATGTCGAGCGATTCGTTCACCTTGACAGCACCAATTTCAATCACCTCGACCCGTTTCGGCGCACGGCTTCTCCAGCACGTTGCTTCCAAATCGTAGATGATGAAATGCCGTTGACTCATGGAAGTCAAAGATAGCCCAAAGACCTGAGGCCGTTTGCGTAATTTGGAGCGATGAACGTCCCAGAACATTTGGTGGTTCTAACCGGCGCTGGTATGAGCGCAGAACGCGGCATTGCGACCTTTCGTGGAGCTGGAGGCCTGTGGGAAGGCCACCGTGTCGAAGACGTGGCTACACCCGAGGCTTGGGCGCGCAACCCGGAACTTGTTACCCGATTTTACAACGAGCGGCGTCGAGCGGTGTGGGAGGCCCAACCCAACCCGGGCCACCAGCAATTGGCTGACTGGCAGGACCGCATGGACGTACAGATCATCACGCAAAATGTGGACGACTTACACCAGCGCGCCGGTTCGCGACACGTGCTGCATTTGCACGGCGAATTGTCCAAGGCGAGAAGCTGCGGGCCGAATGCCGATACGTTCCAATTGGACCATTGGGAAATGAAAACGTCCGACTGCTGTCCGGCGGGTTACCCGCTCCGTCCGCACATTGTGTGGTTTGGGGAGGCGGTCCCCAAAATGGTGGAGGCGTTTCCCTTGGTCAAGCAGGCGGACTGCGTGCTTGTTATCGGCACCTCCCTTCAAGTCTATCCCGCCGCTCAATTGGCATTCGAGGCCGCACCGGGTGTTCCCTTGCACGTGATTGACCCTGCGGCTGATGTGCTGGACGTGCCGAACGCCATAGCGTGGGCCTGCTCTGCTTCAGACGGGTTGGCGCAATTGAATGCGCGTTGGTTTGGTTAGGCTTGGGCGCGTTTGCGCCATGGCGAGCGCTTGGCGCCGGATGGCACTGAAGCCGTCCTGCCGGGTGCGGATTTACCTAAAAGCCCTGCTGCCAATGCGGCAACTTCCGCATCCGTCAGGTCACTGCCGCGTTCGAGGACGTCGGGCGTGAAGTGGGCGTCAACGAAGTGCGTATCGAATTTCCCCGACCGGAACGCGTCGTGGTCGATGGCAAAACGTCCAAAATCCAATGT
>CAXREW010000165.1:0-8584 GCA_964229455.1 Flavobacteriaceae bacterium
CTTGAAGACGCACAAATCCGCCTGTGAAGCGTAATCGACCACAAATAACTTCACGTCGGCCTGCGACGCGTAATCCACGGTGAACACCTTTTGAGCTGAGGCGTCAAGGGACCACGCCATCAAAGAAATCAATGCAATCCAACGCATGGTGTCAAGGTAGGTTAATCACACGGATCGCCGAACACCGCCAACAGCTGGAGCAAATCCCCCACCGACACCGCACCGTCTCCGTCCAAATCACCGACACATCCGTCATCGAGAACGATATCGCAGCTGCCGTCATCCATGGTCGCTAACGGGTTGTAGTTGGCCGCTGCGTCGTACGTGCAGCCCAACACTTCGTCTTCATCGCAGATGCCGTTGTTGTTGAAGTCGTGCTCACACGGTTCGTCGCCGCCCCCGCCGCCCGGATCGCCGCCCTCACAAGCATCGCAACTGTTGTAACACACCACGCCAATCTCCGCATTGCCGTCGGCCGGCACGTCGAACACGCGATTCGTGAATTCACCCGTGGTCAACGTACAAGCGGCATCCGCCACCGGATCAAAGATTTCCCCGAACGCCCAATCGCCATTCACGAATTTGTATTCAACCTGGCCGGGCGCCAAGTCCAACACCACCTCGTACACGCCGTCGCCGTCGTCATCGCTCATGGGCGTGCAGGTGCCGCACCAACCGTCGATGGTTCCGCCAGTCACGTACACGCCGCCCTGCAGCGTCTCCTGCGACATGTCCACCTCGAAGCGCACGCCGTCCACGGTCGAACCGCCGCCGTCATCGCCACCGCCACCACCGCCGCCATTTCCGCCGAGCGCCTCCTCAATGCCCGGCCGCGTGGCTAGCCAGTACAGCGTCTTGGTCTCCGTGTTGCCGTCGTCGTAGCCCGTGAGGGTTTGGCATTCGTTCCAACCCGCCGCCGGATCAATCACCGCATGCGCCATATAGACGAAGCCTTTCCACCCTTCTCCGATGCTCGGATTATCGAGGGCAGTCTGCAGCACCGGGTATTCCTCATCAATCCAGGCCGGTTCCAACAGCTCTTCGCTGATGGGCGTAAACGGCAGCATCTGGATGCAGTGGATGAACTCGGTATTGGCACCGAAGAAGGTACCGTAGTCGACTTTGGTGCTCCACAGCACGCCGACCACCTTGTTGGACGCATAGGGCTCGTCGTAAATGCCGTCATTTGAATCCACCTGCCAGTAGCGCTGGGTCGAACGGATTTCGGTGGCGAGCATCAGGCGGCCGAGGTCGCGGATGCGGGCATCGCCGATGGCAAGGCCGTAGAGGTAGAGGCTGTACCAGGCGTTGACCGCCTCCGATGAACTCTCCTGGTTGCGGCCGTCGCCGAACTCATAAAGGCCCGAAGCCCACGAGTGACCCACAAACCAATCCTTGTTGCGCAAGTAGGTATAATGCGGATCCGAGGGCGCCGGATTGGCCAGGTTGCGGACGAGGTGCATGACCTCATCGCCCCATTGCGCCACCCACGTTGGATTGTCCTTGGCCATGGCCGCCGCGGCGTACAAGAAATAGCCGTAATGGAAATGGTGGTCGTTGTACAGGCCTTGTCCAAAGCTGCCACCCGAACTCGAAACCACCCCACCCCAATCTTCGTCGTAGCGAAGCGGGTCGCTGTTGGTGGCGTTGAGCCAAGGGTGCAAAGCGTTACCCAAGTTCGTGCGGTAGTTGGCCGCAAGCGCCGTCTCGTTGAGTTCATCCGCGATGACCGCCAAGCGGCCCACGGCTGCAAGCTGTTTGCCTCCGAAGTACGTGTCGCCGGCCGTGATGGGCCAGTTGGCATCGGCCGCGAGCGCATCGCGGACGTCTTGCTCCAATGAGGGCGCAATGCCCTCCGGCGATTCAAACCCAATGGTGGTGAGCGCCTCGTTCATGTGCCACGCCCCGGCAAGCACTAGGGGCATGTCGCCTTTAATGGTCGGGTACGCGGTGCCGGCTTCCGTCGCCTCTTGCAAAACCGGCTCGTGGTGGGGTAAGGCGCATTGGAGTGCCGTCGATGCCGTTCCGCCGCTCATACTCGCGAGCTCCCAATCGAACACCAACTCCGCGACGTCACCTGTGGCCGTCGCCGCAACAGCGCCGCCGGTCGGATACGCATCGGCGTGCGCATCCAGCAGATTGGTGTCTGTCACCACATTGTTGCCTTCGATAATGGCCATGCGCAGCACGCCGTTCCAACCCGCCGGGCCGATGAGCGTGTTGTTTCCTGCGTACACCAACGTGATGGTTTCGGAGGCGTAGAGGACCCAGGTCTGACCGTTGTTCAAGACGAGCTCAAACCGGTTGTCCGGTATAGTCGCATTGGGGCTCGTCCCGTTGATGCTCAGGATGGCGTGGATGGTGGTGACTTCGGGGGTCAGGCCCGTGTAGACCGTCGTGAGGTACGGCATGCCGCGGACGATGGGTGCTTGAAGTGTTCCTGCGCCATTGGTCCACTCGACCGTAACTGAGAGTGGATCGTAATCCACCACCTTGTGCGCTGCGAGGCTCTCGCTTGCACCCAACGTCCAGTTGCTGACAAAGGACGAAATCACAAAGGTCTCCCCCGTGGTGATTCCGGGCATGCAACCGCTCAGGCCGTCGGTGCTGCACTTGACGATGTACGGCAAGGCATTGGCCACACCCGTTCCTTCATTGAGCACGAAGTTCTCCCACCACGCATTGGTCGGAAGTGGCGCATCCGTCGAGGCCCAGCGGGCCGTCGGCGCTTGGGCAGAGCCGATGGGCGCGAACACAGGCTCCGCTGAACTCAGCGGCACATCCTCGAGCAGGAATACCGGAACTTGGGAATGAACAGCGACGCTGGCAGCAAGAAACCCAGCGAATAAACAAGCGATTTGGAAGAGCTTCATGGTGGAAGATATTGAAAATCAGGATGAACCGCTTTATTTGTATTACAAAATCCCTGCCCCATGCGCTGTTTCTTCATCGTTTTCTCCCTTGCCGTGGCCGCTGCTGGAAGCGCACAGAATCCCGTTCACACCTTCCCCCATCATTACACCCTCCATGCGATGCACGCTGACATCGTTCCGCTATCGGCAGGTGAAAAGGCCGTTCTGGCCGACGCCATCATCGAAGGTGAAGTCATCGCCACCCAATCGTTTTGGAAAGACAGCCGCATCGTTTCCACCCTCACCATCGCCTCCGAAACCACTACCTACCAGGTAGAACTGATCGGCGGGGCCTTTGAGGACATGGGCTCCTACTGCACGGGCGAGATGTACCTCAACACCGGCGCCACAGGCACCTTCTACCTGAGGGGTAGCCACGCCGAAGGTTGGAAACCGGCGTGCGGGGTGCAATCCTACGAGCCGCTTCAGCGCGACGTCTTGAGCATGGGATTCAACCGCAACACCGTCGAATTGAGCACGGACTGGGCCGCCGGTAATGGCATGGAAATGCTCACCATCACCGGCACAGGGTTCGGTGCTAGCCAAGGCAACGGCTACGTCACCTTCGAGACCGGTGGCGGCTACTACGACGCCGACGCAGCGGCCAATTTCAATTACACCGATTGGTCGAACACCTCCATCACGGTCGAAATCCCACAGGCCCAATCGAACCGCGTCCGGGTCATCACCAACGATGGCACCACGCTCGAGTCCACCGACTCCTTGCACATCCGGTACAATCTTGACTCAGAGCCGTTCAACCCCTACGGTTACACCCACCTGTACAAAAACAACGGCGACGGCAGCTACCTTCTCCACGTCAACGAGGCTATTTTCAATGAGCCCGAGCGCCTTGAAGCGGTAGAGCGAACACTGGACGATTTCGTCTGCAAAACAGGTGTGAATTTCCAGCTCAATGAGACCTCTACAACTTTGGGATGGGACCTCGGCGACGGGCAAAACACCATCTCGTTCGACACCCCTGACAACCCACTATCTCCGGGAACGGTCGGCTACTGCAATACACTTTGGTGGAGCTGCATTCTTGGTGACGTCACCTTCTACGTCGCGGGCGAGATCGACGTGGTGCTGAATTCGAATTTCGATTACGATTACGGAACCGGCGACCTAACCACCGGCAACGCCAAGTTTGCGTACGTGCTGATGCACGAACTCGGGCACGCCATGCGCCTCGGCCACGTCAACGAATGGGGCGAGAGCATGTACCCGTCTGTCACAGATTGGCCTTCCCAAAATTGGTTTGAACGCGACACGATTTCCACCAACGACCGGCTGGGCGTCTCACAAGCCGTGGACATCGCCTCGACATTTACATTCAATGCTTGCGGCATCTCTGTGATGGAGCCCCTCGACATTGACTGCGAACCCGTGGTGGAAGTGGCCGAGGCCGAAGAGATTGCGGTGCCCGCGCCTTACCCCAATCCGTTTGAGGACTTCATCAACCTTCCAGGTGCAGGCGATTGGACACTGATGGACATCACTGGGAAGGTGGTGCAACATGTGCCTGCCGACGGCTCTTCCATCGCAACTGAAGAGTTACCAGCAGGATGTTACTTGCTACGCTCGGAAAGCATTTCCGAGCCCCGGACCTACCGGATGACCAAGGACTAAGAGAGTGGGATCACCAATGCATCGGCACCTCCATCAGGAGGATGCGGGCGTCTTCTGACGCGGCGATGTCAATGCTGGACGTGTTCCACACGCCAAGGCCGTCGCGGCGACCGAGCGTGCGGCCGTCGATGGTCACGGAGCCTTCGAGGACGAAGGCATAGACGCCTTGATCGTCACCGTGCAGGGAATAGGATTGCTTGTGTCCGGCGTCCCATGAGCCGAGGTTGAACCACGCGTTTTGGTGGATCTCCACACCGTCCGCGCCGTCGGGACTGACAACGGTCAGGAGGTTGTTGCGCTCGGCGCTGCGATCAACCGCTTGCTGGTCGTAGCTGGGCTTCAGGTCCCGGGCATTCGGGAAAACCCAGATCTGCAGGAACCGGACGTGGTCGCCGGCGTTGTTGTTTTTCTCCGAGTGCATGATGCCCGTTCCCGCGGACATGATCTGCACGTCGCCTTGGCGGATGACCGCCGTGTTTCCCATGCTGTCCTTGTGCTCGAGGTCGCCTTCGAGTGGGATGCTGATGATCTCCATGTTGTCATGCGGGTGGGTCGGAAATCCACCGCCGCCGGCTACGAAGTCGTCGTTCAACACGCGCAAGGCGCCGAAGTGCATGCGCTCTGGGTTGTGCCAACTGGCAAAACTGAACGAATGGTAGGTGTCGAGCCAACCGTGGTCGGCGTGGCCGCGCGTATCCGCAGCGTGGAAGACATATTGGGCTTGGTTGTCCATGGAAATAGGGCGAAAGGCAGCTGCCCCGAGGAGGACAGCTGCACTCAACAAAAAGATATTCCGGGTCGTCATGACCTCTAAATTAAGCTTGGCGATGAGATCCGTCGCAGTACGGCGGCGTCTTGGTCAACTTACACGTGCACATCGCCGCGGGGCGTGAAGCCTTCGCTTCAAACGCGAGCGGATTGAACTCCGAGCCACGATGGGCTCCGTTGCACCACGGTTGGCTGGTCGACTTTCCGCAGCTGCACCAATAGTAGGTTTTGCCCTCCTCGAGGGCTTCCATCTGGGGGGCATCCCCTGCTCGCGTTGGCTTTTCCATCGTTCGTGAAATTATTTCGTTACGAGGTGGATGCGCATCGTGAAATCGTCCGAAATCACGTTGTCGCCGAGGTTGTCAAAAAACGAATCCGAGCCATAGCGTACGTCGAACTTGGAACGGTCCAGGACTAGCTCTGCATCAAATGCGTCACCATTGCGCACCACGTCAAACGAAACACGCTCGGTGCGGCCCTTGATGGTGGCGTTGGCTTGCACCGTGGCGCGGCCGTCCACAAAACGGGTCGATGAAACGATTTCCAACGTCGCCGTCGGGTACGTCTCAACGCCAAAGAAGTCGTCGGACTTGAGGTGGCCCATGAGCTTGCCCCCGTACTCGCCACCAAGGTCGGTGTTGGTCATGGAGGTCATGTCAATGGTGAATTGACCGAGGCTGAAGGCATCGTCTGCCAATTGCAGGTAGCCGTTTGACAATTGGATCAATCCGGTGTGCGTGCTACCGGTGATCTTGCCGCCTTCCCATTCGAGGGTCGACTCAGCTGTGTTGATCTTGTAGGTCTGGGCGTGGCCAAACGTGGCGACGAGCGCGAAAGCTGCTGCGCTCAAAAAGGCAATGGTTTTGTTCATGTTGGAATAAATCGTGTTGGACTAAAATTTGTTCGCACAAAATTCCAGCACACGTTCCCGTTGTGCATTCACCTAGATTAATTTCTTAGCGGATCACTTGCCCACCCGCTCAGCGCGCAATTTGCTCAAGGCCTGAGGCGTGATGCCGAGGTAGGATGCGATGAGTTTTTGCGAAATCCGCCCACCCAGCTGCGGGTAGGTCTCCAAGAAAAACTCATACCGCTCGAGCGCACTCGTGCTCATCATCATCAACACACGCCGCTGCAGAGCGCCGGCGCGACGGTGCATCAACTTGAATTGGCTTTCTGCGTCTTGCGCCTCCAGTACACGGTCGAGCATGGGCCGCAACTCCACCTCCGAATCCTCCAACGCTTCGATGGCCAGCCGCGTGACATTGCCAAAACCCGACGCCTCCAAGTCGGCAATGATCCATCCTTCAGGAGCGAACATAAACGTATGCTCCTTGCCCCCCTCGTCCACAAAAAACGACCGCAACAGCCCCTTGTGGACCACATACGCCACCTGCGGGCATTGCCCTACTTCTTGGAGCAAGGTTCCTTTTTTGATGGATTGAATGGATGACACAGCCCAAAATTAGGGCGGGCAGATTTTGAAATGGTCGAAGAAAAACCAACCTTGCAAAGCATTCAAAATCAATTTAATGAACCCCTACTTAACCCCATTGAAGGCTGCGGCCTTCGCCCTTTGCATCGCGCTTTTTGCATGCAACGCCCCCACCGAATCCACCTTGCCCACCTCCAGCGGCTTCTCACCAGCAGGCGGTCCCGTATACTTTGGGAGCGAGGCTTCTGTGCAGCTCGTAAGGGACATTGATGCCGCTTGGGCATCCGAAGACATGGAGCAGCTGGCTTCGTTTTTTGCCGATACCTGTGTCTTTGACTGGTACGATGGCAAAAGCTACGATGGACCAGAAGCGTTCATCGGCCGCATCATGGAAGACACCCTGGACAACGACTGGGACTTCCGATGGGCCTATTCCGTTGACGACAACGTAGATGAGCCCGGAGATTGGGTTCACGCCGGATTTGACGTAATCAGTTCAAAGGACAGCGTCCAAGTTGAGCACGCATGGTACCAAGAGTGGTACTACATCGAAGGAGGAAAGGTCCTCTACTGGTACAACATGAAGGGCATCCGGCCCAACTAGAGGATCACGGCCAACACGGCCCATCCGATCAAGAAGCCGCCAGCTATGAGTCCGCCCAATGCGTGGATGAGTAGACTGGCGCGCTTTTTTTTCCAGCTGCTGCATTTTGACCAGCTGCGCCTTAGCGAGGTTGCGGAAATTCGCCTGTTTACGCGCCGTTTCGGCATCGCGCGAGCGCCGCACAAAATCGTACACCAAGGCCCGGCATCGGTCGATGCTGCCTTGGAACGGGTCGTACTCCGCAAAGAGCACCCATTGGATGGCGTGAAATACCAGCTTGATGCGTTGTTGTGCAGGCATGCCTGCTTCAACGCAAAATCAGCCCCCACGGTTACATCCGCGCGTTTCGGCGAACCGCAACGTACCGGCCACTTCCGGTCGTTGCAACGACTTGAACGGCATACGACTGCGGACCATTCGGCAGGTCGGCGCCGAAGTCGAAGGTGTGCGCACCCGCCGGCAATTGCCCAAAGTCACGTTCCCACACCCGCTTGCCATTGAGGTCGAACACGGTCACGTGCACCGCCGCCGGCTGCATCAATTCCAAGGGCAATGCAGTCGAGGCTGCAAACGGATTTGGGTAATTCGCGCCCAAAGCCATCACTTCTGCGGTGCGGCGTTCTTCGTAACCGATGCCGACCGTGCCCTGGCCTTCCACCGTCGCTTCGTATTCGGAAACGTACTCACCATTGGCGTCGTCCCATTCGAGCGACGCCAATTGCAAGTCATAGCCATCATTGAAGGCCCCATCTTGTTCCGGCGTTAAGGGGTCCGGTCCTTCGGGGTACAAGTCGGCGTGGGTCTGCACCGCCTCCACCACCGCTGCGTGCGGCCACGTCCACTGGGATACGGCGCTGTATTGCGTGCTGACGTGCACCTGGAAGTGCATGTGCGTCACGCGCCCTGGGTACCAACCCGGCACGATGGTGATGAATTCGCACTCCCCGTTTTCGTCGGTGATCTGGTAGCCACGGCAGTAAGTCAGGCCCTCTTCGGTGTTGTAGCCCGAGTAATTGCCATCGCGGTCGCAGTGCCAAATGTTGACGCGCACGCCCGGCATGGGTTGGCAGTTGCCCGCCCCGATGATGCGGACTTTTTGGCGCATCTGCACCCCGACCCGGTCCTCGCGAATGTCCTGGCGGAAAAAGTATTCATTGGCGGTCAAATCCAACGGAAAGGGGCCCGCAGTCTCGCTGGGAACCAGGATGCAATTGCTCCCACCACCGGGAGGCG
>CAXREW010000166.1:0-8806 GCA_964229455.1 Flavobacteriaceae bacterium
GCACCGCCAGCCAGTGGCCGATTACAGACTTCAACGACATGGAGCGAAGGTACTTCTGAACCCCCCGGAAAAAGAAAAGGGCGGTCCGAAAACCGCCCTTTCCTCAAAGGTTGAAAGTCTGATTCTATTACTTGACCATCATCTTCTTGGTCAAGCGCATGCCGTCTGCAACGAGCGTGTACGTGTAAATACCGCTCTGCAAGTCCGCTACGTTCAATTCCACCTGGTGCGTTCCGGCAGGCAGCTGGCCACGCTGTACGGATTGGATGAGGCGGCCTTGGAGGTCACGCATCTCGACCGTCACGTTGCGGGATTGCAACATCTCGAAGCGGACCATGGTGGTGCCGTTGGCTGGGTTGGGAACGTTTTGGTGCAAGTCAATTCCGTTGTAGTTGGCAATCTCATCGATGCCCACACGCTCAGACAAGATCAAGCGAATCGCTGGGGTCGCTGTCTGTGAAGTGAACCAAACGAAGTCACCTGCGCCTGTCAAGTTGTAGTCACCCGTTGAGTTGTCCGTGTCGCTGTCCGCGTTGCCCAAAACGGTCAACTGCGCTTCGCTCTCGAACTCATTGATGACGCCTACGAAGTAGAAGTTTTCGTTGGTCAATTCAATCGGATCTTCGAAGGGGAGGTAAACGTATTCGCTCGTCTCCACATCGCCAGGGGTCCAAGCGTCGTCGTACGCCCAGTACGTGGTCTCAAACGGGGAGTCCGTCAAACCGACCGCTCCATCGTAGGTGTACAGACGGGTCTCAAATTCCAAGTCCCCACCACCACAGCTTGGGCCGAAGCGGACGGTCACACCGTAGGCCATCGATCCCGCATTGTGCATGTGGAAGTAATTCCCGTAGCCGCATGGGTTGAAGAGGCCTTCGATGTCCGAATCACGCGGCGTGAATTCGACGTCCAATGCGCCTTCGTCGTCGTGGCCGTACTCGTCATCCGTGTAAACGATGACCTTGCTGATTACGTTGTCGTCGGGGTTTTCGTCTTCGTTGGCCGAAGCGATGGTCGCCTGCAACACATAGTTGCCCGTCTCGGTGGGGGTCCAACCCGTCGCCACGTAAACGGTGTCTTGTGAGTTGGCCGGGCAGTTCACCGCATTGGCGAAGCTGTTTACGGTTCCGAGCTCTTCGACCGTAGTGCTAAGTACGTTTCCGCCTTCGTCGAGTACTTCAACCGTAACTGTTGTCTCGTCTTGGTTCGCGTTTCCGCTGTTGCGGTACAAAACGCCTGCCAACAAACCACCGTCAGCTTCAGGGATGGCTTGCTCAAGCGGCGTCACGCGGTACTCGAATACGTTCCAGACGTCACCGTTGGTGAGCTGAACCGTTGACAAGTCGTTCGCAACGGGGTTCTCAGAGATGGTCACGTCGTCGATGCCCCAGTAATAGTGGCTGTATGCGTCGCCGGTTTCAGGCGCTTGCAAGTACGAGAAGCGAACCTGCACTTCCGCACTGTACGCTGCTGCGCAAGAAATGTCAACGGATGTAGTCAACACATTCGCCGAAGCAGAGTTGGCCGACTCGATGAACGAACCGTGTGCATCGAACGTGGTCCACGTCGCACCGCCGTCATTGGAAACTTCCAAGTAAATCGGAGCGTACGGGTAGCAGCAGTAACGGAAGTACTGTTCCCATGTGATGACCACAGAACCGGAATTGCTCAAGTCCAGTGTTGGGGACGTGATCCAGCCTTCTGTGTTTTCATAGCCTTCAGAAATGGGCGTGTTGAAATAATCGCAGTCAAATACCATCCAGCCGTTGTCAGCAGTGGTGGAATTGATGGTGCCGATGTTGGTCGAGAATTCGCCCGCTGGAGGCTGAACCCCAGAAGCCGTTCCATCTGCGTAGTAACCGTTGCCAGCTTCGTCTACCGCTTGCCAGATCATGCCCTCGCCGGTGTCCTCTGCGGTCCAAGCGCCGATGCCGTTGTTGCCTTCAAAACCGTTGGCGAAATCTTCGTAGAACAAGATGGTTCCACCGCCTCGCTGAGCTACTTCCAACGCAGATTCGCCGGTGCCACGCATGGCTTCAGCTTCTGCAGCTGACAAGTCTTGAGGAGTCTGTGCGAATGTGTACACATCCGTAATGCGCTGCGCCTGAGAAGCCAACGAGAGCCCCAAGAACGCAACCAAAAGCAAAGTAAAGTTCTTCATGTTGTGTGAATCAGATTTTCAACGCCTGAAATTACTGCATTCGAGTTGAAATCCCACGGTTTAAATGAAAAGAGGGGAACCCCGGCTGGGACTCCCCTCTTCTTTGACAGGACTTCGCCTGTGTAAGCCTTGATTAGTCGACGAGCAAACGCTCCGTCGCCCGTGCACCGTTAACATTCAACGTCATGGTGTAAACCCCTGCATCGAATGCACTCACGTCCAACGTGATGCTGTGGTAGCCTGCACCCTGTGTGCCGCGATTCAACTGCTGGACTAGCTTACCGGTCACGTCGTAGACTTCAACCGATACGTCAGCTGGCTGATCCAAACGGTACTGCAAGCGGGTGTTCTCCGCTGCTGGGTTTGGAGCTAATGGGTACAATTGGAATGCCTCGGTGTTGACTTCCTCAACCGCAACGGTGTTGGTTGCGTTAGGATCCAAGTTCAAACGGACCATTGGGGTTTCGTTGGTGTAGTACCAATCGTATGCACCGCCGCTGCCGAATGGACCATAGACGAAGCACGTCTGGTCGTAAGCAAATTGCGACTCCCAAATCTGAACGCTCGAGCCACCGTAGTGCTCAAAACCAGCCGCGAGTACGGTACCACCTGGAGCAGTGTATGGATCCTCGAGTACCAAAGTGTACCATACAATGTCACCCGGCTCTTCCGAACCGTCATTGGAGAAGTTCGCAGCCAAATCCAACTCAGCGGTGCTGGCGACCAATCCACCGTACTGTTCCGCAAGGTAGTTGTCGTCAAAACCGTCGAACAAGTGCGCCACAACGGGCGTGCCGTTCTCAGATCCAGCGACAATGGCCACGTCGATTGCGTAGATGGTCACATCTTCGAAGATGTCGAAGGGATTCAACGCGATGAAATCGTCGGTGCCCTCACCAGGGAATACGCCCGTCATCGTGCCGTTGTCACGGCCGTAGTGCAGCGAGCTTACTTCGAACGACTGAGACGCCGTGTTGTTCGCCGGGTTCTCGTCTTCGTTCATTGCAGCCACGTCATAGGTCAAGTCGTACGAACCAACAGCAGCCATGTCGTAAGTAACACGGAGGGTGTCCACAGCCTGGTAGCCCAACGTAATGGGGTCTGACATGCCGGCTTCAGTGCCGTTGACGGTCAAGGTCATGGACGTTTCTTCTTGGTCCAAGTAGCCCACGTTGTAAACTTTCGCTGCTGCATCCAAAGAAGTCAACTGGCCTTCAGCGAAGACACCTGCTTCCCAAATGCCGGTGGTGAAGTAGTCCGTGTAGCTCAAGTAGTTGTCGATGCGGATGTCGTTGGCTGGCGTCTCGTAAATCTGGATGTCATCGATTTCCCAGCTGTAGCCCCAAGTACCTGACCAGCGGAAACGCACCCAGATTTGCTCCTGGCCGCCTGCCGCTGATGTGATGTCAAACTCAACCAATGTGGGGTTATCTGACTCGGATCCAGTCTCGTAACCTGGGAACACTTCCCAACGGCTCGCAATCAATTCACCGTCGCCGTAGTCGACCGTTCCGTCGATTTCAGCAAATGTTGTGATGTCCGGCCAGTTCACGCCGTCACGGGAGACCTCGATCAAGCACTTCTCGCTGTCGTCCGAAGAGCCGTTGTCCCAGCATCGGTAGCGGGTTTCGAGCGAGATGCTGACAAATTCCAATGAGCTGCAGTCAATGGGGTCAGCCGTTTGTACCCAGCTGTTCTCAATCCAGGCAGCGCTGTAATTTGCGTCTGCTCCGAACAAATCAGAATCGACAATCAACACACCGTTGTCGCTTGTGGTCGAGTTCATCGCGCTCGCCGCGGTAAAGTCACCTGTTCCACCTGCCCACTGGTTGTAGGGACCTGCGGGACCGTCCGTAGAACACTCGAAATTCAAATCGATGCCCTCCCATGGAGAACCTGCGATGTCTGAACCGTTGCCGAATGTCCACGTATCGCAGCTGTCGATGTTGCAATCGTGTGACCAAATTACATCGCGCTCTACCTGAACGGACGCGGTGTTTTCCGCCTTCACGCGACGGGATTGAGCTGTTTTGCTAGTGGCATAAGGCAACACGCCTTGGGCCGTTACAGCTGTTGAAAGAAGTACAGCAAAAGCTGCGGTGTAAAAATGCTTCATTCTCAAGCAGTTTGGTGTTTAGGATTGTCGCAAATATAGGTGACTGCCTGCGATGCACGCAATGTCATCCCAGCAGTTCTTCAAAAGCCGAGAGTGGCGGGCAGCTGCACACAAGGTTTCGATCGCCGTAGGCATTGTCTACGCGCGCTACCGGACTCCAGAATTTACGCGTCTCCATCTCTGGAGACGGGTAGGCTGCGGCCTCTCGGGTGTACGGGTGGTCCCACGTCGATGAGGCCACTTCCCGCGAAGTGTGCGGCGCCATCTTCACCACGTTGTCTTCGCGGTCTATGTCGCCGTTTTCAATGGCTCGAATCTCTTCACGAATCGCTACCATGGCGTGGACAAACCGGTCCAACTCCTCGAGTGACTCTGACTCCGTCGGCTCCACCATCAACGTCCCCGCCACAGGCCAAGAAACCGTCGGCGCGTGGAATCCATAGTCGATGAGGCGCTTCGCAATATCCATCACCTCCACCCCAGCAGACGCCTTGAAGGATCGGCAGTCCAAAATCATTTCATGGGCCACGGTTCCCTGTTCGCCGGTGTACAGAATGCTGTAATCGTTCTCCAACTGTACTTTGAGGTAATTGGCGTTGAGGATGGCCACCTCGGTTGAACGGCGGAGGCCTTCCTCACCGAGCATTTTGATGTAGGCATATGGAATCTGACAAATCAACGCGCTGCCGAACGGCGCGCCGCTGATGGCATCGATTTGCTGTTCACCGCCAGTTGAAATGATCGGATGGCCCGGCAGGAATGGCACCAAGTGTTCCGCCACGCCGATGGGCCCCACGCCGGGACCACCTCCTCCGTGGGGAATCGCAAATGTCTTGTGCAAGTTGAGGTGACACACGTCCGCGCCGATGAGGCCCGGACTGGTCAAACCCACTTGCGCGTTCATGTTGGCACCGTCCATGTACACTTGCCCCCCGTGGGCGTGAATGAGCTGGGTGATGTCCAACACCGCCTCCTCAAACACCCCGTGGGTAGAGGGGTACGTAATCATCAACGCACCCAATTGATCGGAATGCGCCTCCGCCTTATCGCGGAGATCATCCATATCGATGTTTCCTTGGCCGTCACAACCAACGACAATGACCTTCATGCCGGCCATGACCGCAGAAGCGGGGTTGGTGCCGTGCGCTGAGGACGGGATAAGGCACACGTCGCGGTGGCTTTCGCCACGCGCTTCGTGGTAGGCGCGAATAACCATCAATCCCGCAAACTCGCCTTGTGCGCCTGAATTCGGCTGCAGGGAAACGCCAGCGAAGCCCGTAATGGTTGCCAAGTCCTTTTCCAATTCTTCGAGCATTGCCCGCGTACCGGCGGCTTGTTCTGGCGGGCAGAACGGATGCAGCTCTGCGAACGCGGCCCACGTGATTGGGATCAACTCCGTGGCAGCGTTGAGTTTCATGGTGCAGGAACCCAGTGGGATCATGCTGTGTACCAACGAGAGATCCCGGTTTTCGAGGTGTTTAATGTACCGCATCATCTCCGTCTCCGACCGGTAGCGGTTGAATACGGGGTGATGCAAATAGTCAACATCGCGCCAAAGGTCTCCCAAGAAGGCCCGGTCCGTGGAGACACCCGAGACGGGGCTCACGCCGAACACTGTGCACAGGTCGGTCAATTCATTGTCCGATACACGCTCGTGCAACGCAACGCCGACGTGCATGCCGTCTTCGAAGTAGCGCAAGTTGATTTTCATGGCTTCGGCCCGCGCCCGCAACGCTTTCATTTCATTGGTGCCCCCGTTGACGCGAATTTTGAGCGTGTCGAAGTAGCACGCATTGACTTGGTCGAAGTTGTCCGATGCGCGGAGTGCGGCATCCAAGCTTCGTGCGGCACCGTGGATGCCTTCAGCAATCTCACGCAATCCCTCAGGACCGTGGTAAACGGCGTACATCGAGGCCATGACCGCGAGCAACGATTGCGCTGTGCAAATGTTGGAGGTCGCCTTGTCGCGACGGATGTGCTGCTCACGTGTTTGCAGTGCCATGCGCAAAGCCGGCGCACCCAAACGGTCCTTCGAAACGCCGATGATGCGGCCGGGGAAGTGACGCTTGTACGATTCTTTGGCGGCAAAGAATGCCGCGTGTGGTCCGCCATAGCCCATGGGTACACCGAAGCGCTGTGTGGTGCCGACCACGACATCGGCTCCCATCGTGCCGGGGTTTTTCAGCAGTGCAAGTGCCATCAAATCAGCGGCCACTACGACCTGCGCATCGTGCGCCTTGGCCTGTTCAATTACCGCTGTCAAATCCGAAACCACGCCTTCGCCGTCGGGGTATTGGAACAAGACGCCGAACACATCCGGCATCGCATCCAATATCATTCCCGTGCGCGGCACCACTTCCAATTCCACGCCCAAGTACTTGGCGCGCGTTTTGAGCAAAGCCAACGTCTGTGGGTAAACCGCCTCATCCACCAAGAACCGGTTGGCTCCTGACTTGGCCATTGCACGCGGACGCGCCGCAAATGACATCGCCATCGCCTCGGCCACGGCCGTCGCCTCATCCAGCAACGACGCATTCGCCAATTCCATCCCCGTCAAATCGCACACCATCGTCTGGAAATTCAGCAGCGCTTCCAACCGCCCCTGGGCGATCTCCGCTTGGTACGGCGTGTAGGCTGTGTACCACCCCGGATTTTCCAATACGTTGCGCCGGATGACACTCGGCACTTCGGTTGGGTAGTACCCCATACCGATGTAATTCTTGAACACGGTGTTTTTGCCAGCAATGCCGTCAATGTGCTCGAGGTATTGACTTTCCGACAAGGCCGGCGTCAAGGACATGCGCTCTCGTTGGCGGATTTTTCCAGGAACAGTTTTGGCAACGAGGTCTTCGATGGAAGCAACTCCAATGGTGCGGAGCATCGTCTGCTGGTCCTCCTCACGGGGACCAATGTGACGCGAGGTGAATTTGGCGGCGTGCATAAGCGACGGGTTTAGCGGCGGTTAAGGCGACGATTAAAGCGGCAAATTTACACCCGGATTCGCCCACATGAGCGAAAGTTTTTCACCAAGAACCCAAACGAATCCGCGAGGGGCGCAAGGTCACTTTTTCTGCACCACAATTCGCGAGAAGAACGACCTTTGTGCCATGGTCAAGTTGGTGGCTTTCACGCACATCTGGATTGCACTTGGGGCCGTCGGCGCAGCGGCTGCGACGGTGCTGATCCAAGGTTATGCCATGGGAAATTGGGACCGATTCACGTGGGCCGGCTTGACCGGAATTGGCATCGCCACCGGTTGCATCTATACCCTGCAACGTCGCATCAAGTTGCTCAAAAACCCATCCGGAATTCCGCGCACTCGGCGGGTTTTCTTGGAACAGCATGGGAATAAATTAACCATTGGTTGGGGGGTACTCGCCGTCGGCTGGGCCTGTGGGTTTGCGCAAGAGTGGGAGGGATTTATTGACGTGGCCTTGAGTAACCCGTTGGTGTTCGGCGCAATGGCAATCCTCTCCCTGGGGTACGCCTCCAACCCGTTCACGAGTGGTCGCGGCTGGCGCGACATCCCACACCTGAAATGGCCAGTTATCGCCTTCGCGTGGGGATTAGTAACCGGCTGGCTCCCCTTGCAATTCATTTCCCCAGTGTCAGCGCTCGATGGCTGGACATTGGGAGCGAGCATTGGCGCGCAGACGCTCTTTGTAGCGGGAATTACCCTGCCTTTCGACGTGCGTGATGTGTTCATTGATCCCTCTGAACTGCGCACGGTTCCGCAACAAACGAGCACCAAGTTCACCACTGCCTTGGCCGTTGGGTTGGTGTTGATCGCCATGGGCGCCTTTTATGGCTTGGACCATTCCGTGGCGCGCACAGCAGCGGGTGCCCTAGCGTTGATTGGCATTGCCCTCGCACCCACCGTTCGCAAGGAATGGGTCTTTAGCCTGTGGCTCGATGGCTGCCTCATCCTCCAAGGGGTGTTGGCTTTTTTGTTCGCTTGACGCTGCTCGGGAGCCGTTTCCTGCGAAATTTGTTCTCCGAGATTGACGCACATGGAGAGTTTCGCACCGTATGATTTGGCCCACGCGCGGCAGCTAGATGCCACCGATGCCTTACCGGCCCGACGGGATGATTTTCATGTTCCCCAACACGCTGGAGCAGACGTCGTTTACTTCACAGGCAATTCCCTAGGGCTCCAACCCAAAGCCGCAGAAGACGCGCTGCGTGCAGAATTGAACGATTGGGCCGAGCACGGTGTCGAAGGGCATTTCAGGGCCCAACATCCTTGGGTGAGTTACCACGAGCGATTTGCTGACGGCCTCTCCAAACTCGTGGGTGCCAAGCCGAATGAAGTGGTCGCTATGAACGCGCTGACGGTGAATTTGCACCTGCTTTTGGTGAGTTTTTATCGACCCGCTGGGAAGCGCACGAAAATCGTCTGTGAAGCCAAAGCCTTCCCCTCCGACCAATATGCCCTCGCGAGCCAAGTCCGTTTTCACGGCGGCGATTCGGCCGTTGACATCATCGAAGTGGCGCCAAGAGAAGGAAGCAGCATCATCGATGAAGGCGAC
>CAXREW010000167.1:0-3757 GCA_964229455.1 Flavobacteriaceae bacterium
GGCACATGTCCCCTTCTTTGATGCCGGATTGCCAGAAGCCTTGGATTTGTGTTTGAACGACAGCCTTGAATTGGTGGCGGAATCCGGCGCCGACGCTTACACGTGGAACAATGGAGTGGATGTGCCCCAGCAATGGGTCAGCTCGGCCGGTTCCTACAGCGTAGAAACGGAGGTGGACGGATGCTTTTTCGTCGATGAAGTGGCCGTAAACCCTTCGGCCAACACCGGCGTGGCACTCGGACCCGATGCGGTGGCTTGCGATGGCGAGGCGGTCGTTTTGGCGAGCGGATACACGGCCGCTGAAACAGAATGGTGGATCAACGGAAGTCCGGAGGGCAACAGCCCGAGTTGGACGGTGCTCAACGAAGACGCGACGGTGATTGCCGAAGTCACGGTGGGCGCATGCATCGAGCGCGATACTGTCGTTATCGACTATGCACCTGTGTTCAATACCGGTTTGCCCAGTTCGTTGCCCTTGTGCAACGGCGACAGCACCTGGTTGGCCTCCAACGTCGGTGCGCCGGCTTACGCATGGAGCTCAGGCGAAACCACTTCCGGCATCTGGGTCAACAGTCCGGGCAATTACACCCTGACCACGCCGGTGCAAGGCTGTGAATACACGACAACTGTCGCCGTGCAAAACGTTCCGCTGCCCGTCTTGGACCTCGGAGCCGACCTCACGCTATGCGCCGGCGAGAGTGCACTGCTCAACACCGGGTTGCCTACCGCCGATGAAACGCTTTGGTCCAACGGCACAAACGAACCCAACCTCTAAGTGGCGAGCGCCGGAACCTTTAGCGTGGTCGTCACAGAGAACGGATGTTCGAGCGAGGACGAAGTGACCGTTGCGATTCAGGCCTTGCCCATTTTTGACCTCGGCCCGGACCAGCAGCTGTGCCCAGACGAGGAGGCCTACCTCTACATCTATCCCCTGCCGGAAGAAGCGTCCTTCAGTTGGAACATCGCCCACTACCAACCGGCATTGACCACGTCCAACCCCGGCGTATACACGGCGCTGGTCAATTGGAACGGATGCCTGTGGACGGACGAAGTGCTTATTGAACGAGCCGCTCCGCTTCTCATCGACATCGCTGAACCGCTTTCGTTCTGCGAAGGAGAATCCATGGTGGTGAGCGCTGAAAACCCGCCCAACCTCTTCCCCATCGGTTACAGCTGGAACAATGGAGAAACGACTCCGGCCATACAGATCGACCGCCAGGGCATTTACGAAGTAACCGCGGCCAACGCCTGTGACACCTTGACTAAGGTCTTTGAAGTCACGTTGGACTACTGCGAGTGCCCGGTGTACGTTCCCAATGCCTTCACGCCGGACAACGACGGCGCCAATGACCTGTTCCGTCCTGTTTTGGGATGCGAACCCGACAGCTACCTGCTCGAGGTATTCAACACGTGGGGAGAAATCATTTTTGCCACCGACGATCCGGAAACGGGTTGGTTCGGTCAGGTCGAAGAAGACCCTTCTTCCACAGATCACTCGGGGTATTTCACGCGCAGCAACGTCTACCACTGGCGGATTTCGGTGGAATTCCCGGACGAGGAAAATCCGGTGTCATCTGCGCGCCTCGAGTTTCAAGGGCACGTCCACATGATCCGTTAGTCCTCAGCGCTTCAGCAACGGAATGGCCGTATGAGCGGTCGGTCCAGTCAACACCAGCACCAAGGCGCCTGTAGGCCAATCGCGCGTATCGAACCATTGCTGGGATCCATTCCAACGCCCTCGTGCCGTGCACATACCCAACGCGTTGAACACCTGCCACTCCGAAAAGGCATTCGACGCCGAAACCGTGAGCCCATCCGATGCAATGGGATTGGGATACGCTGTGGCAGTCGATGCCTGCCCAAATTGAGCCACATCAACGGTGGTTGTCACGCTTACCAATGCCTCGAGTTCGTCAAAGACATACGTCCCGTTGTAATCAAAGAACGAATTCATGGGCGAGCCCGTATCGTCGAGCGATTGAACGGTGCACGTCCCGTTGGAGCCTCCCCACGAACCGCCGTTCATGCCGTCTCCGTAGGTGTCGATCAAGGTGAAGGTGTGGCACCCGTCGCTCGGAATGCTCACTGGAATTTCATAGAGCGTTTCGTTGTCGTAGGAACCGGGCAACGCTGCAGCAACAATCAACCCAAAGGCGTTGCGCACTTCCCAACCCGTTTCGCCACCCCAGCTGTCCGTGAGCAACGTAATCAGCCATTCCGACGTCGCCTCCTCAGACACCCCAACGGTGGCGTCAATGGCATCGTTGGTGGCGTTTTCATCCGAGGCCAGTGCCCGCACGGTGAACGTGGTTTCCTCCTCAAAAGCGTAACTGCCCAAGGTGAATTCCGTGGATTGGTAAGTTCCGAGTTCCCCCGACCAATCCGAACTCAATACCGCCTCGCCATCGATTTCCATGACCACCGTTAAGCCGATGGCGCTACCAGCCAGAAATGCCTCACTTCCCAAGTTGGTCAGTTGAACGGTGATGGGCGTTTCATCTCCCGCACAAATAGAAGCCTCGCCGAGGTACGCATTGACCGCGATGTCGTTGGCCAAGGCGGGCTGCATCGCCAATTTCCAATTTGTCGCCATATAATCGAACGTACCCGGATCATAGCTCATGCCGTTGATCAAATACACCTCATCGTTCAAGACGAACGAAGCCGGCGCCCACCGGGACATGCCGGGATGGGAGGGCCATTGAAACCAAGCGTCCGCCGTGGGATCGTATTGCCAAAACTCGCCCTCCTCCATGGAGCTGTGGTCTTCGCCGTCGCCGCTCAAGGCATACCCCATGCCGCCGTGGGCAAACTGGGTTCCGGCAACCCGCCCTTCCGCAGGCAGCGAAGCTACCTCCGTCCACTGTTCTGTCGAGGGGTCATAGCGGTACATCTCATTGTAAATGTTGGGGCCATTGTGGCCAAAACCGACGTAGATCATGCCGTCGATGCCGAATTGGTACGGGTGGTGTCGCTCGCTTCCGGGAAAATCCGGCTTTTGGCTCCACGTATCGCTTGCCATATCGTATTCCCACCAATCGTCCATGTCCCCGTTGGGGCCGCCGCCCAGCCCGACGAAGACTTTGTCGCCTTCGGCAATGAACGCAGGGTGGGTGCGTGCGGTGCAGGGGCACGAAGCCTTCTCCGTCCATTCCCCGGTCGCGGGGTCGTACATCCATAAGTCGTTGAGGTAGCCCGAATTGCTCAGCCCGAATCCCATCCACGCTTGGCCGTTCCATTGGTCTCCAATGGTGTAGCCCCGTGCATCACCGGGAAAATCTGGCAATGCCGTCCAGGCGTCGGCCGCGGGGTCGTATTCGTACATCTTGTCCGTGTAGCCGTCGGTGGATTCACCGGCGACGATGTACCCCTTGCCATCGAGGGCAAATCCATGGCTGTGGTTGGACACAAAGCCGTCCGGTAGTGGTGCCACTTCCGTCCATCCTTGTGCAAAAATTGGCGCGCACCAAAGCAGCGCGCCGAGGCCGAGGGCCAGCGGTTTCATGCAGGTCATGTCTGCAAGGTACTCGCCTTTCCCTGTACCTTCGCGACGTGAGGCACCTCTTTCACGTCCTTTTTTTGTCATTTCTGACCGTGGTAACGATTGGAGCTCAGGCTCAATCGCACCAGCTCAGTGGCTACGTGCAGGATGCCGCCAGCGGTGAGATGCTTCTGGGCGCGACGCTCTGGTGCGAAACGGTACAAGCAGGGACGGGCACCAATGCCTTTGGATTTTATTCCATCGCCTTGCCCACCG
>CAXREW010000168.1:0-8131 GCA_964229455.1 Flavobacteriaceae bacterium
CGGCGCCGGCTACAAAAGCCTTTTCACCGCTTCCGGTCAGGATGATGACCTGGACGTCGGCTTGCGTTTGTGCGTTTTCAATGGCCTCAGCCAATTGGGAAATGACCGCAGCATTGAGGGCATTCAAGGCTTCGGGGCGAGCGATGGTCAATGTCAGAACGCCCGCATTGTTGGAGGAGTAAATCAGAGAATCGGACATGGAGGAAATGCCGGGAATGAAAGCCCCAAATTACGAAAGGAGGAGGCAGGATTTGGCCTTTCGGTGGTGGGTTGTTCACCGGAGGTTCTTGGGACGTGAGCCCAGAAGTTCAACGGTGTATTCGGTGACTGGATGCTGCAGGATTTCGTCGGTTTCCCCCGCCTCCACAATGCGTCCTTTTTCCAAAATGATGAGCCGGTTGCAGAACGATGCCACCACGTCGAGGTCATGGCTGATGAACAGGTACGTGAGTTTGCGTTCCCGGCCAATCCGGTCCAATAACTCGAGCACATCGCGCTGGATTTGCACGTCCAAGGCGGCGACGCTTTCGTCCAATACCACAAACTCCGGTTCCATGGCCAAGGCCCGGGCGATGACGATGCGTTGCCGCTGACCTCCGCTGAATCCCCCCGGGTACTTCGCGGCATCGCTGGCTTCCAAACCGACTTCTTCGAGCAAGCGGCGGGCTTGGTGCGTGGCCTCTGTCGATTTTACGCCCGCATGGGTCAGGACCTCCTCGAGGGCGCTGCCTACCGTGAGCTTCGGATTCAACGCCGAATACGGATCTTGGAACACCAACTGGGCACGACCGCGCAGCCGGGCCATGCGCGCGCGGTTCGCGGGATCGACAGCTTCTCCGTCATAGGTGATGGTTCCAGATGTAGCCGGGAGCATACCAATCAGCATGCGGCCCAGTGTGGACTTGCCACTTCCACTTTCGCCTATGAGTCCGACCCGTTCGCCGCGGTCGATGACCAAACTCACGTCGTGGACGGCACAAAAATCGCCGTACCACTTGGCCGCTTTGACCGCCTGAATCAAGGGCGAGCCGGACGGGGCATTTTGTTCAAAGCGATCGATGTCTCGTGCACGGAGCAACGCTTGGGTGTAGGGATGAGCCGGTTGTTCCAGCACGGTGTTGACCTCGCCGGATTCGACAATCCGTCCGTGCTGCATCACCAGCACCCGGTCGGCGATGGCGTGCACGACATCGAGGTCGTGGGTGATGAAAATGACGCCCATTTGCCGTTGGCCCTGGACTTTCTTCAGCAGCGCCAAAATGGATTTCTGCACCGTGGCATCCAAGGCGGTCGTGGGTTCATCGGCGATGAGCACTTCCGGGTCGGCGGCCAAGGCCAAGGCAATCATGACCCGTTGCTTTTGCCCACCGCTCATTTCGTGCGGGTACTTGTCGAACGCCGCTTCCGGATCGGGGAGTTCCACTTCTCTGAGCAAGGCAGTCGCAAGGGTGCGCCCTTCGGATGTTGAGCACTGGCGGTGCACCATGGCCGTCTCGGCTACTTGCCACCCGACGCGCATCGACGGGTTGAGTGACGACATTGGGTCCTGAAAAACGAGGCTGAGGCCGCGTCCCAACGGGGGGTTGGCAGGCGTTTCTGCTGCGGCCCAGTGCACACCGGTGGGTCCGTGGATGCAGCGTCCTTGGGTGATGTGACCCCCACGCGGGAGCAACCCGGCGATGGCGGAGCAGGTGACGCTTTTTCCCGAACCGCTCTCGCCCACGATGGCGAGGATTTCCCCGTGCTGCAAGTCGAAGGTAACCCCGTGCACCACCTCGTTTGCACCAAACGAAACGGCCAGGCGTTCGACCTTTAGCAGTGGAGCGTTGGGCATGGGCAGGTTAGAGGGTGCCGCGGGTTTCTTGCTCGCGTTCAATGGCTTCAAACAGCGCTTTGAAGTTGCCCTTCCCGAAGGATTTGGCGCCTTTGCGCTGGATGATTTCGAAGAACATGGTCGGGCGGTCTACGACGGGCTTGGTGAAGATTTGCAACAGGTACCCTTCGTCGTCGCGGTCGATGAGGATGCCCAACTGGCGCAGGGGCTCCAGGTCTTCGTCAATTTCGCCCACGCGGTCCATTACGGTGTCGTAATACGTGCCTGGCACCCGCAAGAATTCGATGCCGCGACGCTGCAACTCGGTCACGGTTTCGATGATGTTGGAGGTGGCCACGGCGATGTGTTGCACGCCGGCGCCTTCGTAGAAATCGATGTACTCTTCGATCTGGGATTTTTTGCGGCCTTCCGCAGGTTCGTTGATGGGGAACTTGATGCGGCCGTTGCCGTTGGACATCACCTTGGACATCAAAGCAGTGTACTCCGTGCTGATGTCTTTGTCGTCGAAGGAGATCAACTGGGTAAATCCCATCACGCGGGCGTAGAAATCAACCCAGGTGTTCATCTCCCCCCATCCCACATGTCCGACCATGTGGTCGACGAATTCCAGCCCGACGGATTCAACGGGTACAGTCGGGTTCCACGCTTCGTAACCGGGCAGGAATACGCCACCGTAGTCCTTGCGTTCCACGAACACATGGATGGTGTCACCGTAGGTCTCGATGGCGCTCAGTACCACCCGTCCGTTGGCGTCTTCCCGGACCTCGGGTTCAAAAACACTCACGGCGCCGCGCGAGGTAGTTTCGGCGTAGCTCTTCGCGGCGTCGTCCACCCATAGCGCCACCGCTTTCACGCCATCCCCGTGCCGGTTGATGTGGTCGTTGATGGGCCCGCCGGCCTGCAACGGAGAGGTGAGCACCAAGGTGATTTTGTCTTGACGCAGCACATACGAAACGCTTGTCTTGTTCCCGGTTTCGAGGCCGGAATACGCGACGGGTTTGTAGCCCCAAGCGGTCATGTAGTAGTACGCGCTTTGCTTGGCGTTTCCGCAGTACAATTCAATGTGGTCTGTGCCGAGCAGCGGCAAAAAGTCCTCGGCTTCGGGGACGACCTTTTCGAGCGTTGGGGTGGGTTTGTGGTTCATGGGGTTCATTTCATCCCGGGGTCTAACCAAGATTGGTGGTAATCGTCGTGTTCAATGGCCAGGGCCGCCTCCGTCACTTGAAGCGGACGAAACGTGTCGACCATGACGGCCAGTTCTTCCGTTTTTTCCTGGCCGATGCTACCCTCGTAGGTGCCGGGGTGCGGTCCGTGGGGGATGCCCGCCGGATGCAAGCTGATGTAGCCGCGGTCGATGCCGGTGCGGCTCATGAAATCGCCCTCGACGTAGTACAGCACTTCATCCGAATCGATGTTGCTGTGGTTGTACGGTGCGGGAATCGAAAGCGGGTGGTAGTCGTACAACCGCGGCACGAAACTGCAGATGACAAAGGCATCCGTTTCGAACGTCTGGTGAACCGGCGGCGGCTGGTGCACCCGGCCCGTGATGGGTTCAAAATCGTGAATGGACAGCGTGTAAGGGAAGTGGTAGCCGTCCCACCCTACGACATCAAACGGATGCGACGCATAGATGTATTCGTGGATCGCGCCCTGCTTTTTGATGTGGATGGGAAATTCACCGATGGCGTCGATGGTTTCCAACTCGATCGGCGGGTGCATGTCTCGTTCGCAGTAGGGGCTGTGTTCGAGGTGCTGCCCAAAGTGGTTGCGGTACCGCTTCGGTGTGTGCACGGGATGGGCCGATTCGGTGATGAAGAGCCGGTTGTTCGGACCGTCAAATGCAAAGCGGTGAATGATGCCCCGCGGGATGACGATGTAGTCCCCAGGTTTGAAGGGCACCTTGCCCAACATGGAGTGGAGGGTCCCCGAGCCTTCGTGCACGAAGACCACTTCATCGCAGTCGGCGTTTTTGAAAAATTCCGTTTCGCCCATGCTCGCCGTCGGCGCAGCCAAGTGAATGGTCACGTCGGAGTTGAACAGCACCGCGGTCCGGCTTTCGAGGTAATCGGCCATGGGCTTCACGCGGAACCCTTCGAGTTTCCGGCTCAACAGGTTGTTTTCGACGGCGGCTTTGGGCTGGACATCGCGTGATGAGCCCACGCGTTTCACCATGGTGGGCCGGTGGAGGTGGTAGAGCAACGAGCTCATTCCCACGAAGCCGATGGTCCCGAACAATTGCTCGTGGTGGAGGCTTCCGTCTTCTTTTCGGAATTGCGTGTGCCGCTTGTCAGGCACCGCTCCAAGTTTGTGGTAAAACGGCATGGCGAAAGGTTTGTCCGCTAATTTAGGCCGCCTGCGACCGCTTTAAAACCGCTCGGGACAATTTAGCTGTTGGGGCCGCGCATCATGCGCACCCAACTCGGCAGTTTGCCTTCTTCTGTGAGTCGCCATTGGAGCGACAATTTTCCGTTTGCGGGCTTTGGCGACTCCGGGGTCAACCGGTTTTTGCGGACGAGCGCTTTGACGCTGACGCCACTGCGCTGGGAAGCTTCCCAAATGCTTTCTTCCGGACGCATTTCCAACCACAGCGTTTGGCCGCGGCTGCGCTTTGGTTGCAGGTAGATCACCTCGCCAACCTTGGGCGTGTACGTTCCGTTTTTGCGGTCAATGTCGTTGTAGCGATACAGTTGCCAGCCCATCATGTCCAATTCCACTGCCAAGGCGTCATACGTATCTCCCGATTCGGCCAGGATGTATTGGATGTAATTCTCACTCGTTTGAACGCTGCGACGGCCAATGGTATTGGCGGACTTGGCCGGATTCAGTTCTTTGTTCTGCACCGTTTCGAGCACTTCGTTTCGCGCGGACACCTGGGCTGCTTCAGCCGATGCAAACGCCTCCCGGTCGGCTTGCAACGCGAGGCCTTGTTCGTCGTACTGGGCGAGGTTGTACTGTTCGATGAGGTCGATGAGCAGGTGGGCGTACTTGGGGTTGGTGGCGTATCCGCATTTTTCGAGCCCTTTCGCCCAGCGCACGTAGTCTGTACGCTTCAGCTCAAACAACTCTTCATAGCGACTGCGCTTCAGGAATTCGCTGTGGTCGTGGAAGCTCTCGGATGCATTGTCGTAGGATCGAAAGCACTCGCCGCGGCGGTCGTCATCGTGGTAGACGCGCTCACCCTCCCAATCGCTGTGGCACTTGATGCCGAAGTGGTTGTTGGATTTGGCCGCCAATTCGCTTTGGCCGCTTCCGCTTTCGAGGATGCCTTGTGCGAGGGTGATGCTCGCCGGAATGCCGTGGACCGCCATTTGGTAAACGGCTTCTTCGCTCCACTGGGCAACGTACTGCTCCGGTGCACTCGGCGTTTGGGGCTGCGCATGTGCGACAAAGCACACGCCCAACGCCATCCAGACCAGCATCCAAACGATGAGGGTGGAGAGCATTTTGGACCATGAAAACGGGAATGAAGCAGGCATGGCGAAATTCTTCCTGCAAAATTAGCGCCAGGTCAAGCCGTGCCGGCTCCTCCGGCCGCTCTGCTATTCACGTTCAATTGTGAATGGAGGGCCCGCTTTCTTCGCGAATCAAGCCCCCTTGATCGTTGAAGAAACGCCACATGCCCGTGGGGTTTCCGTTGGAGTCGTATTGCCCGGTGATGAAGGGCTTTCCGTTGGGATGCCAGGTGAAGTAGCCTCCGACCTGCACGCCTTGGTCGTATTGGTGCACTGACCACTGCTTGCCGTCCGGATAAAACGCCTCCCATTTGCCGTGTTTCTGGCCGTCCGACCACCGGGAAACCTTCGACAACCGACCGGCCTCGTCGTACACCCCAATCTCAGTGGTGTCTCCGGCTTCTATGACCACCTCACGCTTGACGTTGCCATTGGGCCAGCGCTCGGTGATGGTACGTTCCTCAGGGGCTGAACACGCTGCCAAGAGCGGCAGGAGTACGAGTCGCCAACGAGCCATCATCGCTTGCGTTCCATGGTGAATTCAACAAGGTCGACCAAGGCCGTTTTGGCCGCCGATTCCGGGTAGGCATCCAGCAGTCCGAGCGCTTCTTGGGCCAGTTCGCGCATCTTTTCCCGGGCGTATTTCATGCCCGGACCTTGGATGATGGCATCCATCACTTCTTGGACGGCGGCGTTGTCGTTGTTGCGGTATTTGACCAACCGGATGAGCCGGCGACGCTCCGAAGAGGAGGCCACCTGAAGGGTGTGGATGAGGGGCAAGGTCATCTTGCGTTCGCGGATGTCGCCGCCGGTGGGCTTGCCAATGCGTTCGCCCTCCCCCAAATCGAGCAGGTCATCCTTGATTTGAAAGGCCAATCCCACCAGTTCACCAAAATTCCGCATCCGCTCCACATCTTCTGCATTTCCTTCATTCATGGGCTGCACGGATGCCGCACCGCAGGCGCAACACGCAGCGATCAAGGAGGCCGTTTTGCGTTGGATGATGTCAAAATACACCTCCTCCGTGATGTCCAATCGGCGGGCCTTCTCGATTTGCAACAGCTCCCCTTCGCTCATGAGACGAACGGCTTCGGATGTGATTTTCAGCAGGTCGTAGGCTTCGCGGTCCACGGCCATGAGCAAGCCACGCGAGAGCAAATAATCCCCCACAAGCACCGCGATTTTTTTCTTCCACAGGGCCTGAATCGAGAAGAAGCCGCGACGCAGGGGGCTTTCATCGACCACATCGTCGTGGACCAGGGTAGCGGTGTGCAGCAATTCGATGAGGGATGCTGCGATGTGACTGCGCTCTCCGAGGTCTTGCTGCCCCCCCGCTACGGTCTGTGCCGACAAGAACACAAACAGCGGCCGCATCTGCTTGCCCTTGCGTTTGATGATGTACCGCATAATGCGGTCCAGCAGGGCCACATCGGTGCGCATGGCCGATTTGAAGTGGCCTTGGAATTCGGCCAGTTCTTTTTCGACAGGAACTTGAATGCGCTGCATGCGGCTCATGGTGCAAAGGTACGGCCGACCTCACCACACCGCATGTACCTATCTTTGCTCAAAATCCCTCCCATGATTTACTCCATGACCGGTTATGGCAAGGCCTCAGCGCGCATCGGATCACGTCGATACACGGCTGAGTTGCGGTCGCTCAATGGCAAGCAACTGGACCTCAGTGTGCGCATGCCTTCTGCGTTTCGCGCGAAGGAAATGGAGTTGCGCAAGCAGCTGGGCACCGCGGTCGGTCGAGGCAAGTGCGACTTGAGCTTGCAGTATGCGGTCGAGGGGGCGGAGCCACGGGAATTGAACAAGCCGTTGATCGATGCCTACGTCTCCGAGTTGAGCCAGCTGGCCGCGGGCCAAGGCTTTCCGGAAAAGGACAATGCCCTGCTCGCCATTGCCATGCGGTTGCCGGATGTGATTCAACAGGCCAACGATGACATCGACGAGGAGGAATGGAAGGCCATTTCTGTATTGGTCAGCGAGGCGGTGGACCAGTTCATTCGCTTCCGTGCGGAGGAGGGCAAGTCATTGGAGGCGGATTTCAACCAACGCATTCGCAGCATTCAATCCTTGAAGGACGCCGTTGAGCCCTTGTTGCAGGTGCGCGTGCAGCGCATCCGCGAGCGCATTCAGGCGAATTTCAATGAGCTGCAGGACAAAGGCCGATTGGACGAAAACCGGTTTGAGCAGGAGATGCTGTTCTACATGGAAAAGCTCGACGTCTCCGAGGAATTGGTGCGATTAACCGCTCATTGCGAACATTTTCTGGACGTCATGGGGCAAGATCCGGGGCAAGGCAAAAAGCTCGGGTTCATCGCTCAAGAAATCGGTCGTGAGATCAACACCCTCGGCAGCAAGGCCAACGATGCCGATATGCAGCGCATCGTCGTGCAGATGAAGGACGAACTCGAGAAAATCAAAGAACAGGTCCTCAATGCCCTCTGACACCCACGGAAAAGCGGTCATTTTCTCTGCGCCTTCGGGAGCGGGTAAAACCACCATCGTGCGACACCTGTTGGGGCACCCGGAGCTCAACTTGGCCTTCAGCGTCAGCGCCACCACCCGGCCGCCCCGCGGTGCTGAAAAGGACGGGGTGGACTATCATTTTTTGACCGCAGAGGCGTTTAAGGAGCGCATCGATGCTGGAGCGCTGTTGGAGTGGGAGGAAGTGTACCCGGGCAAATTCTACGGCACCTTGCACACCGAATTGGAGCGCCTGTGGGCTGTGGGCAAAACCGTGGTATTCGATGTGGACGTGGTCGGTGGAGCCAACTTGCGTCGCTTGCTCGGTGACAGCGCGCTGGCCATATTCATCCAACCTCCTTCGTTGGAAGTA
>CAXREW010000169.1:0-4012 GCA_964229455.1 Flavobacteriaceae bacterium
GGAATTCAGCGCCTTGTCAAGCGCCTCTCCACGTGCCATTGCACGGTGCATCACAGCCGCTGAACTTGATACGGAAGGGTTTCAAAAAGCCTTCCGAGCGGCCCACAGCGACATTCCCAAGGTGCCCGTTTTGGGCATCACCGGAACCGGTGGCGCTGGCAAATCTTCCATGGTCGACGAATTGGTTCGCCGGTTCCTCGCCGCTTTTCCAGAGAAGCGCATCGGCCTGATCAGCGTCGACCCCTCGAAGCGCAAAACCGGCGGGGCCCTTCTCGGGGACCGCATCCGCATGAACGCGATCAACAACGAACGCGTTTACATGCGTTCGCTTGCCACACGCCAATCCAACCTCGCCCTGTCGAAGCACGTGGCTGAGGGGCTGGACGTCTTGCGTGTTTCGGGGTTCGATCTCAGCGTCCTTGAAACCAGTGGCATCGGCCAAAGCGATACCGAAATCATGGACCACAGCGACGTGGCCCTGTACATCATGACGCCGGAATTCGGCGCGGCAACCCAGTTGGAGAAAATCGACATGCTCGACTTTGCCGACATCGTGGCCATCAACAAGTTTGACAAGCGCGGCGGTCTGGATGCCATCCGCGACGTGCGAAAGCAATTCAAGCGCAACCACGACCTCTGGGACGCCCAAGACGAGGATCTGCCCATTGTCGGCACCATCGCTTCCCAATTCAACGATCCCGGAACGAATCAGCTCTTCAGCATGGTCATGAACTTGCTGACCGAGCGAACGCAAGTGGAATTGAACGTGCCCGCTGCTGAAGGGGACGCTTCAAGCGAAAAGCAATTCGTCATCCCGCCCAAACGCACCCGCTACCTCAGCGAAATTGCCGAGCACATTCGGCACTACAACGAATGGACCGAAAAGCAAGCCGCAACGGCCGGTCAACTGCAAGCGTTGCAGACAGCGCAAGCCTTGGTGGACGAAGCGGCGGGATCCATTGAAGCCAAAGCACACGCGCTGCAATTGGAGATGGACCCGAAGGTCTTGGAGTGGTTGGAACAATGGCCCGAATTGCGCGATCGGTACGAGTCCGAAGTATTCACCTACCAAGTACGCGGAAAGGACATCAACGTTCAGACCACGAGCGAGAGCTTGTCCCACCTCGACATCCCCAAAATTGCCGTGCCCCGGCTCAGCGGCTGGAGTGATCTGACGCGCTGGTCCTTGCAGGAAAACCTGCCTGGCAGTTTCCCCTACACGGCGGGCATTTATCCGTTCAAGCGCCAGGGTGAGGATCCAGCGCGCATGTTCGCCGGAGAAGGCGGACCGGAGCGAACCAACAAGCGATTCCACTATGTCTCGCAAGGAATGCCGGCCAAACGATTATCCACTGCCTTTGACAGCGTTACGCTCTATGGGCGCGATCCCGATCGACGTCCGGACATCTACGGCAAAGTGGGCAACAGCGGCGTGAGCGTCTGCTGCCTCGATGACGCTAAGAAACTCTACAGCGGATTCGACCTCTGCGACCCAACCACCAGTGTGTCGATGACCATTAACGGTCCAGCCCCCATCCTGTTGGCCTTTTTCCTGAACGCTGCTGTGGATCAACATTGCGAAAAGTACATCCGCGCGGAAGGGCTTGAAGCCGAGGTTGAACGTGTGCTGAAAGCCAAGTGGGAGGACAAGGGATTGAAACGCCCAATCTACCTCGGCGACCTGCCTGAAGGGCACAATGGCCTGGGCCTCCTGCTTTTGGGATGCACTGGCGATGAAGTGTTGCCCGCGGACCTCTACGGCCGGTTGCAAGCCGAAGCCATGAGCCAAGTGCGCGGTACGGTTCAGGCGGACATTTTGAAGGAAGACCAAGCCCAGAACACGTGCATTTTCTCGACGGAGTTTGCGTTGCGACTCATGGGCGATGTCCAGGCTTCGTTCATCGACCGCTCCATCCGCAACTTCTACAGCGTGTCGATCAGCGGATACCACATCGCCGAAGCAGGGGCCAATCCAATCTCGCAATTGGCGTTTACCCTCGCCAACGGATTCACCTACGTCGAATACTACATGAGCCGAGGCATGGATTTAAATGAATTCGGGCCCAACCTCAGCTTTTTCTTCTCCAACGGTATTGATCCCGAGTACGCCGTCATCGGCCGGGTGGCTCGACGCATTTGGGCCAAAGCCATGCGCGAGAAATACGGAGCATCTCCACGCGCCCAAATGCTCAAGTACCACATCCAAACGTCAGGCCGTTCGCTGCACGCACAGGAAATCGATTTCAACGACATCCGCACTACGCTCCAAGCGCTATACGCCATATACGACAACTGCAACTCGCTGCACACCAATGCGTACGACGAGGCCATCACAACGCCCACGGAGCACAGTGTGCGCCGCGCCATGGCCATCCAACTCATCATCAACAAAGAGCTCGGCCTGACGAAGAACGAGAACCCGCTTCAGGGATCCTACATCATCGAGGCTTTGACCGATCTTGTTGAAGAAGCCGTGATGGTTGAATTTGACCGCATCACCGAACGCGGCGGCGTCATCGGGGCCATGGAAACCATGTACCAGCGCTCGCGCATTCAGGAGGAGAGCTTGCATTATGAGACCCTGAAGCACACCGGCGAATTCCCCATTATCGGGGTCAACACCTTTCTCGCCAAAAACGGTTCACCCACCCTCACCCCCGGTGAGGTCATTCGGGCCGAGACCGCGGAAAAAGAGGCCCAGCTGGAACAGGTCGCACGCATCCACGACGGCCACGCTGAAGCTTCGACGAATGCCATCGATGCCGTGAAGTCCGCCGCCATCGAAGGAAACAACGTATTCGAATCGCTGCTGGTGAGTGCCAAGCACTGCACATTGGGCCAGCTGAGCGATGCGTTGTTTGAAGTGGGCGGTGCCTATCGCCGCAACATGTAATGGCGGCAACCGGGCGAGCCACATCGGGCATAGCGTGGATGGTCCTAGCGACCATCCTGTACACCGCAGCTAATTTGTGCGTCAAGGCGTTGGCGCATTTACCAACTCAGGAACTGGTCTTCTTGCGGTCGGTCATCTCCTTGGTGCTCACGGGCGGTTGGCTCTGGTGGAACGGATATTCCTTATTTGGTGTGAACCGTAAATGGCTCCTCATCCGCGGCATTTTCGGCACGATCGGACTCGCCACCTTCTTTCACACGCTACGCTTCATCCCCATTGCGAGTGCCACCGTCATCCAGTACCTGTCCCCCATCTTCACCGTGTTACTCGCTCGCTACTTTGACGGCCAACGCTCGATGCGGCCGGTACAGTGGCTGTTCTTCGCCACCGCGTTTGCCGGAGTGCTCATGGTCAAGGGATTCGATCCGCGCATCAACTGGCTGTATTTCGGGCTGGGCGTGAGCAGTGCCATGGCTGCCGCAGTGGCCTATTTGGCCACGATGAAATGCCGCGAGACGGATCACCCGGTCGGGGTGGTCATTTGGTTTCACCTCGTCGCCGTGCCGTTGACCGGAGGGTGGACGGCGTTCACTTGGGTACCGCCGGTTGGCAACGAATGGCTGCTCGCATTGGCTGTGGGCCTGCTGAGCGTGGTAGCACAGGTGGCCATGACGTTCGCCCTTCACCAAGGCGAAGCCAACGTCATCATGCCATTCAAGTACTTCGGAGCCGTCCTCGCGTTCATTTTCGGGTTGCTGCTGTTCGACGAGCACCTCAATCAATGGGCCTTGGCCGGCATCGGTTTGGTTATCCTGTCCGTGACCGTCAATACCGTGCTCAAACGGCGTTGGGAGCAGAGACCATCTCCTTAACGCAGCGGCACCGCCTGTTTCCAGCTTTGAATGCGGTAGATGTCCTGTAGTCGCTCAGTGATTGGACCCATGCCCGTTGACGCGCCGATGCGTCGTCCATCGATTTCCACCACGTGCGCCAAGCCGCCCATCGTTCCAGTCGTGAAGACCTCGTCAGCTGTGTAAAATTCCGTCAGACTCACGCGGCGTTCTTCCACGGGAATATTCGCTCCGCGCGCAAGCTCCAGCACCAATTGCCGCGTCAACC
>CAXREW010000170.1:0-6595 GCA_964229455.1 Flavobacteriaceae bacterium
CGAATGGACCTTGTGGCAGAATACACAGGCTGAACAAACGCTTGTCCATGCGCCTTAAACACCTGTTTGTTGTCGGGCTTTTGTACGCCAATTGCGGACTGCGCGCGCATGCAACCACACCACAGGCCTTCACCTCTCACGACAGCCTGACTTTCGAATGGGAAGGCCCGTCTTCATCCGAAGCATTTGATCAACTGTGGGACACCATGGACAGTGTCCACTTCTACCACAAAGGCGAGCTGACTGTCTTGTACATCGGGGGATCCCACGTCCAAGGGGGCTGGATCGGCCATGAGATGCAGCGTTTCCTTGCCGCTTGGGCCCCGCACGCGGAGGTATCCAGGGGCATGCACCTCCCATACCGCCTCGCCCACACCAACACCCCAACGCATTTCCGCACGGAGATGAAAGGCCGCTGGACGGCCAAGCGGTGCACCCGAGGTCCCGGTCAAGCGGCATGTGCTTCAGCACCGATCGCCACTGGTATCTTGGCCTTTCCGAAGGATTCAACGTTCATCCAACACGTCAGTTACCTGCCAGATTCAACCCGGAACGCTTACGCGGCCGTCGAGCTTTGGACGAACGCAACCCGTTCGCAATGGCATTGGCAGGGCAATTCAACACTCCTCAGCAGCTCCCCCCTGCCCAACAACAATGGCTGGCGCCTGGAGTTGGATGCACCCGCGGATACGTTGGCGGTATCTTTCACTGTGCCGTCCGCATCATCCATCTGGTATGCAGGCCTGAGCGGACTGAAAACCACGTCAACTGCGCACATCACCTACCATGAGTGGGGACACAATGGGCTTCGCATCCGCCATGCGACAGCACTGCAAGGATGGGAATCGCTGCTCGAACGCATCCAACCCGACTTGATTTTTATCGGGATCGGCCTGAACGATGCAGTCGACGGCGAACGCCTCAATATGGCGGCGTTTGCGTCGCACTACGAAGCATTTACCGATGTGTTGTGTGCGACAGGGGCAGCCGTTGTACTCGTCAGCAATACGCCAGCGACGCACCGCGGCACATCGCTCGCAGGACCATCGGCCTCCATTGGAGGGTGGCTTCGTCAACACAGCGAGTCCCGGGGCATGGCATATATGGACCTCACTGCCGCACTGGGCGGTTCAGGCCTGGCACCAGACTGGATCGAACGTGAACGCATGCAGCCGGATGGCATGCATTTCACCGCTGAGGGGTATCAGGCCATTGCATCCGTGCTCTTTGAAGCGTGGATGCAGGCGTATGCCAAAGCGCAAAAGGAGCCATCTTTGAACAACGCCTTAGACGCCCAGCCAAAGCAATGATTGAGTCCCTGTCCCAACCGTTCACGTTTTTGAATGCCTCTTTCTGGGCGTTCATGCTGGTTGTGCTGGCGGGCATGGCGGTTTCCGAAAAACGCGTGCGGGTGCGCAATGCCTACTTGTTCTTGGCGAGCCTGTTTTTCTACTGGAAGACAAGTGGCGCATTTGTGGCCATCCTCATTTTTTCTACGCTGTCGGACTGGTGGATTGGCGGGCGCATGGATCGCTCGGAGGGTGCGCAACGCAAACGCTGGCTCGCAGCGAGTTTGGCCATCAACCTGAGCGTTTTGTTGTACTTCAAGTACGCGTACTTCATCGCGGACGCGTTGCAGCCGCTGCTCGGCGCGCACTGGAGTCAGCCGCATGCCGCGCTTGGTCAATGGGCCAATGAACACCTGGGAACGACATTCCGCGTGGACCAAATCCTCCTGCCGGTGGGCATTTCGTTCTACACGTTCCAAACCATGTCCTACGCCATCGACGTCTACCGCAAGGAAGTCGAGCCCGTGCGCAGCGTCTTGGACTTCGGATTTTTCGTCAGTTTTTTCTCGCAGCTCGTCGCGGGGCCTATCGTACGCGCCAAGTCCTTCATCCCGCAGCTTCATCAGCCCTATCACCTCAGCCGATTTGAGTTTGGAACGGGGTTGTTTTGGATCCTCAACGGGTTGATCAAAAAAGTCTGGCTGGCCGATTACCTCGCGGTCAATATCGTCGACCGGGTGTTCGCCAATCCAGGCAGTTACAGTGGATTTGAAAACCTCATCGGCCTGTACGCCTACAGCCTCCAAGTGTATGCCGACTTCAGTGGGTATACAGACATGGCCATCGGCATTGCCTTGCTCATGGGGTTCCATTTGCCTGTCAACTTCCGGTCGCCCTACAAGGCCCGAAACGTAGGTGAATTTTGGAAACGATGGCACATCAGTTTGTCCAGTTGGTTGAAAGACTACCTGTACATTCCCATGGGCGGCAACCGCGGCGCTTCCTGGTTTACCATCATCAGCGCATCCTTCCTTCTCGGCTTCATCCTGCTCATGGCGCCTAACACCGGTGTGCGGCTCATCATCTTGAGCGGTGTGTGCCTGGCTGCGGCTGCGGTTTACGCTTTCCCTTCAATACGCAAGCGGTTCAGCACGAATGTCAACCTGATGATGACCATGCTTCTCGGCGGATTGTGGCATGGCGCAAGTTGGAATTTCGTCCTCTGGGGAGGTCTGAACGGGCTGGGGCTCATCGCCTACAAAGGATGGCGCAAAATCAGTCCATGGGGAAGCTACTCCCGCTGGTGGCACCATGCCATTGGTGTTTTGCTCACCTTTCATTTCATCACGATGACGCGGATCTGGTTTCGATCGGGAAGCCACGTGACATGGGATGCGTTGGACACACCGCACGACATTTGGACCGAATGGTTCACGGCCAATGCCATGATTGAGCAGCTTATTTATGGGTTTTGGTCCAGTCCGTTTGGCGCCATTGCATCGACCTATGCACCCGTATTAGGACTCATGGCCGCCGGCATGGCCATTCATTGCCTCCCCGAGCGAATTAAAGTCAGCTACCGCAAGGCATTCGCCAACGCGCCGCTCTGGGTGCAGTTGTGCACCACGTTCGCAGCCATCGGCTTGGCATACGCCGGGATGTCCTCCGGTGTACAGCCGTTCATCTATTTCCAGTTCTGAATTACTCCGCGACCTCAACCTGCTGGTATGCACTGCAGGACTTTTGCGTGGTGCACGAGGTGGCAAACACCGCCATGGTCAACACCCCCAAAATCACGATGATGAAACGCTGGATGCGCGCGTGGTCTACACCTGAGGCATTGAAGCCAGAAGGGTCTACTTTTGCGGGGTTGGTGTTGTTGGAGAACATATCGGTCTGTTTCGGTGGTTCAAAAACGCAGGGTTGCCAAACTTAGTATATTTATTTCGAACAATGATTGCCTCGTCCTCAATCCGTCCGTTGAACGTCCTTTTCATCGCTTTGGTCAGCCTGCAGGCCCTCTTTGTCCTCGAACTCACCGCCGACCTCACCCTGCCAGCGGTTCTCGTGGATCACCGAAGCGGATGGCTCCTCGCTGAATTCTTGGGGACGGCGGTGTTGTTTGTCGACTTGGTTGTTCGATTCGATGAGTTGCATCCCAAGCGGAAGCCATTCTACTTATTGGGAATCGCAGGATGCGCCATGGGGTGGTGCTTCCAGTTTTTCGTGCACTACTTGGACAGTGCGTTGATGAGCTGATCCTCAGTCGTCGAGGTGGTACTGGTAATCTGAATCGTCCAAGCGCGACGGAAGCGCCCGGAACAGTTCAAATCGCTGTTGGATGTAGCGAATGAACTCATACTGGGTCCAGGACTGCAGCAACTCATCTCCAGGATCGCTGAAGGCAATGAACGCATCGAAATCATCCGGGTCCAGCAAAATGATTTCATAGTTCACATACTTGACGAACAATTCCCGCAACAACTCATGGCGGCGGTCGCGATTTTCAAGCTGTGCCACCAACCGTTTGCTTTGTTCCTCGCGACTGAGCATTTGGTACAAAAACGTAATCGGGCTGCTCAAGGCGTCCACACGTGTTAGCCTAAAATCCTCTTCGTTGTATCCCAACGCCTCGATGTCTCGGACAATTTCACGCAAATCGCGCGGGGCGACGACTTCCGCTACGCCGACTTCGACCTTGAGCCGCTGCAAGCGCACTTCACAATCCCACTGGCGACCGGAAAGCGGGGCTACCCGCTCCAAGGTATGAAAGCCAATTGCGCCGAATGCAATCGTGTCTCCCGGGCACACGGCCATCAGGAACTGTCCTTGATGGTCCACAAATTGTCCGCCCCCATCCTGGCCTCGGTTCACGACCATCGCAGCCGGGATGAGGTGGCCCGACGCGTCCATCACCCGTCCGGTGAGAAATTGCATGGAATCGCACCGCGCGACGGGGGCATTCGTCTGCGCGATGGATTGCCCCAAAAACAGGATCGCCACTGCCGTGCAAAAACCCAACCGGCTCAGTTGTAAAAAAGACCACTGCACGACCGCAAGATAGGCGGATGTTCGCGTTAACTTCGAAACATGAGCGAGTCAAGCTTCCACAAAAAAGGCCAAACCAAGCAGGCCAGCGAAGCAGCACGGGAAGAAGCCCTCCACCGCATCCGCTCGGCGCAATCCACCCGGCGCAACCCTGCCGACTGGGCCGCTGCCATTCAAAATGGAGACCGCGATGCCTTGGGCCAGGCCATCACCCTGACCGAGAGCAACCGGCTTGAAGACTTGCAGACGCTCACGGCTATTTTGAACGAAATCCAGTCGGTGGAATCGTCCGATTCAATGTCCAATCGCATCGGAATCACCGGTGTACCGGGCGTGGGAAAGAGCACCTTCATTGAAGCGTTTGGTCAGGTTCTTCTGAACCGGGGGCACCGTGTAGCCGTACTGGCCATCGACCCCTCGAGTGCACGATCTGGAGGCAGCTTGTTGGGCGACAAGACCCGGATGGACGCGTTGTCGAAACAGCCGTCAGCATTTGTGCGGCCGAGCCCTACTGCCACCAACCTCGGGGGCGTTGCGCGTGGAACCTACGAGGCCATCTTGCTCTGCGAAGCGGCGGGGTTTGATCGCATCATTGTCGAGACGGTGGGTGTGGGCCAATCCGAAACGGCCGTCCGAGATCTGACAGACGCGTTCCTGCTGCTGATGTTGCCTGGAGGTGGCGACGAATTGCAAGGGATCAAGCGGGGCATCATGGAAATGGCCGACCTCTTGGTCGTCAACAAGGACGACGGGAGCAATCGCCCCCTTGCCCGTGAGACGGCGAGCCAGTATCAACAGGCCCTTCGCTTGTTCCCGCCCAATCCTGGCGGGCATACCGTGCACGTCAAATCAACCAGCGCATTGGAAAATACCGGCATCGAAGCAGTCATCGATACCGTTGACGAATTGATCGAGTTGTGGTCAAACAACGGATGGTTGGCGTCCCAGCGCCAAGAACAACGGCTCCGCCAATTGGATGGGCACGTACATGCGTTGGCACGCATTGCACGCTGGAATGCTACGCGCTCCGCAGCATCGTCTTGGACGCAACTTCAAGGAGAAGTCGCTGCCAATGAGCGCCACCCGCTTGATGCCGCACAGCATTGGTCCCAGCTCACCTCATCCGAAGCGCGATGATGGAATTGGTCATCCTCGCCTTGTTCATCGGTGGAATCGCGTGGATTCACCAGCGCGCTTTTTGGCATTTATACCAAAAAACCACCGGGCATACCGCCCCGAAAAGAAGCGACAGACAAGCACGAGGCGTATTGGCTCTGACCGGAATTGCTATGTGTGCTGCCATGCTGGGACACGGGTCATGGGCCATCGGCACGTGGGCGGCGAGCCTTGTTGGCATCGCAGTCTTCATCGTCCCAGAACGCAGAATTGAAGAAGTCCTGCACGCACAGTCCTCACAGCACATCCAGCAGCGCTTGGGGTTTCTCAAAAGTCAATTGGACCGGTTGGAAGAACGCGATCGCCTCGACTCCGTGTTGAACCGCGTCCACCACTCTGAGTCAGCATTGGGGAAAATCACCGACCGGTTTGAACTGATTCTCGCTACCATCGAAAACCATTTGCTCATGGGGGACCACGCGCACGCTGAACGCATCATCACGGTCTTCGCCAGGCACCTGCGTCAAACCTTGTATGAAGGTTCCATGCCGTTCCTCCCCCTCTCCGCATCCATTGAACACAGTCAAACCCACTTCGACCTCATGCACCTGTTGACCGGCAAACGGCTATTGTGCGACATCGACGATGGCATGCTGGATGACATCACTCGGTCCCGGCACACAGCGACGTTTTTGGTCAGCGACTGGGCACAGCGCACCCTGTGGCCTTATTTCCAATTAGCAGAACGCAGCCTCGAACCCATCGGTGATTCACTGCTGGAAATGGACATCATCGGCGATGAACTGTTCGTCAGTTACGCCCCTCCTGATTCTATGTACTTGCCCGAGAACACCCACGACCAACGCATTGAAAAGCGATTCAGGTTGCTTGGAGATCCTTCAGCGGCACAAAGCGGAATCACCAACCACGTGGCCGAGGCTCTTTACGCCTAGAAAGGACAATCAAAGCCCGGTTCAAGCATTCACTAGGGCTACGGCCTCTGCCAGTAGGCACTCGGTTTGCTCTCCGGTCTGCATGTTGCGCACCGTCCATACCCCATTGGAACGCTCATCTGCGCCGGCCATGAAGACGAATTGGACGTTGAGCTCTGAAGCGTGTTTCAGCTGCTTCTTCAATTTAAC
>CAXREW010000171.1:0-2962 GCA_964229455.1 Flavobacteriaceae bacterium
TTCGAAATGCGCAACGAGCGCACGAATGCGTTGCTCGACGTCACGGAAGACAGCTACCAAATCCGCCGCCTCGACAGCGCGATCAGCAACGCCCGCTTTACCATCACCAAGTACATCGAGGACACGCGGGAAGCCATAGTAGACCAGCGGTCCAACGTGCGCGGCCAGATCAATAGCCTCGAAGACCGCTTGAGCGGCATCCCCGCCACCCAGCGGGACATCGTTGTCATGGAGCGCAAGCTGCAGGTCAACGAAAAGCTCTACGTCTTCCTGCTCGAGGCCCGTGCGCAAAATGTCATCTCACGGGCCGGCATTGCACCGCAGGCGTCCATCATCGAGGTCGCACGGAACAGCGGCATCGTCGGGCCGAACAAACGGCAGACCATTCGCAACTACACCTTGTACGGAGCGATCATCGCCTTGGCCATAGCCTTCTTGCGCATGCTGTTGTTCGACCGGTTGGAATCGACACAAGAGTTGCGCGAAATCACGCAGCTGCCCGTCGTGGCTGGACTGCCGCACTACGCTGAAATCGAGGAGCACCCCCTCGCTATTTTGGCCGACTCCCGGGCGCAGATTACAGAGGCCTTCAGAAGTCTTAGGACCAACCTGCAGTACCTGTTGGCCCAAGAAGGAGCCAACACCATCTTGGTGAGTTCGCTTCACCCTGGGGAAGGAAAGTCATTCGTATCGTCCAACCTCTCGACCGTATTGGCAAAAACCGGTAAAAAGGTGGTGCTGGTTGATTTTGACATGCACAAACCCAAGGTGCACAAGAACTTTAAGCTTTCGAATCAAATCGGGTTGAGTACTTACCTCATCGGACGTTGCGAAGTCGAGGAAATGAGGCAAACCGGACCGGTGGATACCTTGACGGTCATCACCGCAGGTCCGGTTCCGCCCAACGCCTCCGAGTTGGTGATGAACGACCGCCTAGATCCGTTCTTGCAGAAGCTGCGAGCAGACTACGATTTCGTCATCCTCGATACGCCACCGATGCTGCTCATCACCGATGCCTTGCTGCTTATGAGCAAGGTGGACACCGGGCTGTTGGTCACCAACACTCAAAAAGCTACCAAGCGCGGCATCGACCACCTGGAGGATTTGCTCAATCAAAACAGCCTGAGCCACGCCTCACTGGTGATGAACAACATCAAAACCTCTCGCGTCGGCATGTACTACGCCAAGTATGCCTACAAGTATGGATACGGCTATGGTTATGGCTATGGCTATGGATACGGAGGATACGGCGGGGCCAAGTACGGCGATGAGCCCGAAACCCAGTCCTGACATCGCACCCGATTTCACCGCCCGTATGCAACAAATCGGCTGTTCGTAACGTCTTTGGAATGAGCGGCGGCATCCGTTTCGCTTTGTAATTTTGTTTCAATGGTAAACCGCACAAAGACATGTCGTTGGAGCGCGCTGGCGTTGGGCATCCTGGTCTACACAGTGGGCCTCGGTCAGCTGACCGTGGATATGTCGTGCGTGCAAGTGAACGACCAAGGCTACGCTGCAGTGACCTGGCAACAGGCTGCGGACCCGAACGGTGACTTTCAGCAATACGTTCTGCACCTCTACGAACCGTCGGCCGGGCTTGTGCTTGAGACTTACAGCATCCCCGACCCTACCGATCCTGCAGCTCCCGCCTTCGTCAACACCACGTACAGCGCAGAAACGACCGAGTTGTGTTATTTCGTGGTCACCGAAGGGCCTGCTGGTGTCTTCGGCGAATCGTCTGACACGCTCTGCAGCATTCACCTCACAGCGGATCCTTCGTTGACGCCCGGATTGGTGGACCTGAACTTCAACAGCCCCCGCATCGGCACGAGCGGTCCATTGTCGAACGAGCAACTGGGCGTAGAATTCCTCACCCCTGATGGTGATTGGTTGCAAATCAGCTCCGTGGTAGACAACGGCGGCATGATGTTCGCACAATACGCCCTTCAAGAGTGCGAGGGCGACTTGTCATTCCGCGTGACCCAACCCAATACCGAAGACGACTGCGCCCAGGTGTCCAACACCGCGGGTTCCCAACTCTCGGACGAACTGGATCCGAATCCGCCGGTCATTACCGCGGTGCAAGTCGATTATGCCTTGCAAGAAGCCATGGTCACCTGGGAACCCAGCGATGCCGATGACCTTGCTGGGTACATCATCTACATCTGCAACGGCGGCTTCCAAATGGCCATCGACACCATTTACGACCCCGCTGCGACGTGGTACATCGACATGAACTCGAATGTCCAGTCGTACATCGAATCGTACAACGTGGCGGCATTTGATGAGTGCTTCATCAACGGCGAGCCCGACCCAGGCGCCGCGAGCCCTTACTGCGCCTCGAGCCTGTTCCTCAACGCCTCGACGGCTTTGTGCTCCGACCAAGCCACGCTGTCTTGGGCGGGTGCGTACAACTTGGATTCTGAGGTAGCAAGCTACCACATATGGATTGACGAGGAAATGCCCACGGGCAGCGGCAACTGGTCCGGCCTGCAAGAGGCAGGTGTGGTCGATGCCAACACAAACGCTTTTGTGCACGAGGGGGCGACGTTCGGAGCCACGTACAGGTACCACATCGTCGCGGAAATGGCGTCAGGCCTCGAGATCCTCTCCAACGCCCGTACCCTCGAATTCAGCTACCCTGGCGCCCCGAGTTTCACTTCGTTGCGCCGCGCTTCTGTATCGGATAGCGGGGCGGTGAACATCATCGTCGACCTCGACCCCAATTCCAACGATGCGCACGCCTACACGCTGCAACGCAAACGTGCTAACGAAGCGGAATTCACCGACCTCGAGACCCAAGAAGGTGTGGGTGGCATGACGTTGATCTACACCGATTACACCGCCCAGACGGATGAATCCAGCTACAGCTACCGCATCCGGGTGGAGAATTTCTGCAGCGATTCGGTCGGGATGTCGAATACAGCCGAGACGGTGTGGCTGCGGGGCATTTCGGATTTTC
>CAXREW010000172.1:0-4407 GCA_964229455.1 Flavobacteriaceae bacterium
ACATCCATACCTGGCGAATTCCCATTGGTCAAGACGTCCTTCCATGAGTTCCATTGACCATCACCATCCGCATTCAACGTGGAAATGACCGAGTCATTGAACAAATGCAATGCCTGGTAATCAATGGTGATGTACAGTGATTGGGCTGTTTCAGACGTATCTGCTTTTACAATTCGATTCACATCGGCTTGGGCGATCGAATCAATTGAAAAGAAAACTGATATCACCGCGACACCAACGAGGCGAAAAAGACTCTTATTTGGAGACAACATAGCAACAAATGATTATTTGACCGCATAAAAATATGTCCTTATAAGTAGAAAAACAAGTTTTATCGAGTTTTTATTGAAATAAGAAATTAACAAGATTTCTGACGCGCTCGCAACATTCCCCAGCCCAAAACATCAAATCCGAACTACTGGTGCTTCAATTGGGTACTCGCAACCACCCGGAGTCCCGCAACCACGCACAACAATCCGCCAAACAGGGGCCCGGTAACAATCGCTAGCACAGGGATGGTCATCGCTGCATAGAATGGCAGTCCAATGCCCAAGGTGACGCCTCGCAATTTCCATGACGCATGAAGTCCTTCAGAAGCATCATATCCGTGCTTTTCCCAAGCATAATCCAAAGATGCTGTGCCATAGAACCAAATGCTGAGCACCGCAGAAAGCACAGGGAAGAGCAAAGTCAAAAAACCAAGTACTGGTAAGAACAATGGCAAAACGATGCAGCCTAGAAACAGCAAACTGCTCAGTCCCATTTCGATGAGCACAAGCAAGATCGCCGAGCGTATTCCACGGACCAAGGATTTCTTCCAATCCAATCCGTGCCAAACAATTTTTTCGGATTTGAGTGCATTCGCGACAGCATCCGAAGCCAAGGCGAAAACCGGACTCAAGACAATCAACACTACGAATTTGGTGAATTTGAATCCAAGCCAAACCATAAGCAGCCACAACACCCCTTCTACCGTTACTTCGAGCCCCTCGACCAACCAGCCAAACAACGAATCATCGAGGGAAAGTGCAACCCTTTCCATGAGCCACATTCGCGCGCTGTCCGATACCGCTTCAAGTCCCTTGCCTACGGCGAGCATGGTTGCCGCAGTGCCCACCAAGGCAATCCCGTACCAATGCCGCAATTGGTTGTTTCGCATGAAAGCGAATGATCCTGCATACTGGCGCAAGCTCATGATGAAATGCCGAAACTGGGAATCGGTGTTCATGCCATCGAAATTAAGGCCTAGCTGTTGGAATGTATTTGTCCGTCGTAGTGCTTCCACCTCGTTCCATGTGATATTCGTTTATGCGAGTACATTTCATCGCGATTGGCGGCAGCGCCATGCACAACATTGCTTTGGCCGTGGCGGCGGCCGGTCATGAAGTCACCGGTTCAGACGACCAAATATTCGAACCTTCACGTGGACGCCTCGCCGCCGCTCATTTGTTGCCCGAGGAGGAGGGTTGGCATCCCAAAAAACTAGATGAATCCATTGACGTTGTTGTCTTGGGAATGGCCGCGCGGCCCGACAATCCCGAGTTATTGAAGGCTCAAAGCCTGGGGCTGCAGATTCAATCCTATCCCGAGTTTTTGCGCGCAGCCAATGGACATGCCACGCGAGTTGTTATCGGTGGATCGCATGGAAAAACGACCGTCACATCCATGCTTTTGCACGTTATGCAAGGCATGGACATCTCAACGAATTTCATGGTGGGTGCGCAATTGAAAGGGTTCGACCGGATGGTGGAGATCGACCCGAACCACAATTGGTGCATCCTAGAGGGCGACGAGTACCTGAGTTCCCCCATCGACCGACGGCCGAAGTTCTTCTGGTATGAGGCCCAATTCACCCTGCTTACAGGCATCGCATGGGACCACATCAACGTCTTTCCCACAAAAGAAAATTACATCCAGCAGTTTGACACCTATCTGGAATCGTTGGCTCCAAACGCAAGTGTCGTCTGGTGCGCAGAAGATGCCGCGTTGGAAGCGGTGGTAAACCGCTGCAAGCGAGACGATCTGAAGTTTGTCCCCTATCGGACTCCGACCTGTTCACCTCAATCAGATGGCACAATGACCTTGACGTTTAAAGGCAATCGGTCGGTGACGACCCACCTGGTTGGCACACACAACATCCAAAACCTAGCTGGAGCGAGGACCCTGGCCCAGGTGATGGGCTTGGACGTCTCGGCATTCGATGAGGCGATCACCTCCTTCCGTGGAGCAGCCCGAAGGCTGGAGCCATTGCACAATGGTGGAGGATTTACGGTGTTCAGGGACTTTGCCCATGCCCCTTCCAAGGTAAAAGCTACCGTCACCGGCGTCAAGGCTTCTTATCCGGACCGCACTTTGACAGCAGTACTGGAATTGCACACCTTTTCCAGCTTGAACACAGATTTCTTGCCCACCTACAATCAAGCGATGGAAAGCGCTGATGAGGCTGTGGTCTTCTACGACCCGGCGGTCTTGGCGCACAAGCAAATGCCGCCACTCGATCCGCAGTTTGTGGCGGATGCGTTTGGAAACCATCCAAACCTTCGGGTGATCACGGATGTTTCCGAGCTGCATCAGCATGTGCAGAACTTCGATCAGCAACAGCGCGTAGTGTTGCTAATGAGCTCTGGTTGGTTTGGAAACGCTGAGTGGTCTTGGTGAACCCACGAACCTCAGCCGCGAATCACCCCAAGCCCACGTCGAGTGCCATCATGACGAGGAATCCTCCAACGAATCCCAACGTGGCGAAGTCCGTGTATTTGTCGCGTTGGGTCTCGGGAATGACTTCCTCTACGACCACGTAGATCATCGCCCCAGCAGCAAAAGCGAGAGCATACGGCAAGATGACCTGCATTTGAAGCACTGCCACCGCTCCGATGACGGCAGCCACCGGTTCCACGACTGCCGACAATTGACCAAACCCAAGCGATCGCGCAGCGCTCACTCCTTGGCGTCGCAGGGGCATGCTCACGGCGAACCCTTCCGGGAAATTCTGAATGCCGATGCCGATGGCCAATGCCACTGCAGCTCCTACCGATGCACCATCCAGTCCCAACGCTGCGCCACCGAACAGCACCCCCACAGCCAATCCTTCTGGAATGTTGTGCAAGGTGATGGCCAAGACCAACAGGGTTGACCGGTGCCAATCCGTTTGGGGCCCCTCTGCCTCGTCTTTGTTGAAATTGATGTGCAAGTGCGGCGTCAACCGGTCCAATCCATAGATGAACAGCGCACCCAAGCCGAACCCACAAGCGCTTGGCCAGACTTTGGCGAACCCATCGCCCGGGGACATTTCAATCGCAGGAGACAGTAACGACCAAAAGCTCGCTGCCACCATGACGCCACCGGTAAATCCCAACATGCTGTCAAACCACTTTCTGTGCATGTCGCTGAATGCGAACACGAGCGATGCGCCCAATGCGGTCATCAACCAGGTAAAAAGAGTCGCAATGAGCGCGGCTTCTACGGCCCCAAGGGAGCCCATCCATTCCATCAAATCATTCATTGGTCAATTGTATCAAAACATTTTTGGCGACTTCATTGGAAACGTTTGTGAGGACACCCTCCTGTTCTACCCACACGGCGCTTCGGTCGAATTCAAGGCATTCCTTCAGCGTATAGATTTTGCCCAAGGCGATGTTAAGCTTATCCAAATGCCGCAAGAACAGGCTTGAGCTGTCTTTGACTCCACACACAACAAACACATCGCCTTCCCTGGCTTCGTTCGCTGCAATGGCATGCTGCCGCACGCGAACTACCCCATTGGCATTGGGGATGGGATCTCCGTGGGGATCGTAAGCAGGGTGGTCGAGAAATGCATCCAAGCGATTGATCAGTTCATCTCCCCCGATGTGCTCCAACTCTTCGGCCAAGGCATGCACAGCGTCCCAATCGTACTGCAGTTTCTCCACCAAAAACACCTCCCACAACCGGTGCTTTCGCACCAAGGTGACCGCTTCGTTGCGCCCCACTGACGTCAAGGTCGCGCCCTGGTAGGCCTCGTATTCCACGAATCCGGCATCCATCAATTTGCGGAGCATGTTGGTCACCGAAGCAGGCGTAGCCTGCACCAGCGCAGCAAGTGCCTGGTTCGTGGCAATGCCCTCACTACCCTCCAGCTTGTAGATGGCCTTCAAGTAATTTTCTTGGCTTGGCGACAACAACATTTCACAAAGGTAAATAAAATTTTTAGCCTGGACTAAAAACAAGCGAAACTCGGCTAACGCATTGCGTACCTTTGAATAGCAACACCCTTACCATGCTCCCGAAACCCTCTTTACGCAACCTCGTTGGATTCCTTGGCTTCATCTTGTTCGCCATCGGCCTTTGGAAATTCAAAGGCCTTGTGGGGCTTTTGCTGATTTCGGTAGCTATCAGCTTCATTGGACGGCCGATCGTTTTGCTCTTGAG
>CAXREW010000173.1:0-3764 GCA_964229455.1 Flavobacteriaceae bacterium
TGAGAAGACTTCAGCGCATTACCCCAGCGCCACCTTCACCCGCTCCACCGCATCGATCTTCTCCCACGGGAACAACTCGACCGTGACCGTCACTTCCGTGCCCTCGGGGCTAACGAAGTGCTTTGTCTTGGTCTCCGGCTGACGACCCATGTGGCCGTAGGCAGCCGACTCCTCATAGATAGGCGTGCGAAGCTTGAAATGCTGCTCGATGTCGAAAGGCTTGGTCGGGAACAACGGCTGGATCTTCGCCGCAAGTTCGCCATCTGAAATTCCGGCGCGGCTTGTGCCGTATGTGTTGACATAAAACCCAACAGGTTCGGCAACACCAATGGCATACGCCAACTGCACCAGCACCTCGTCGCAGACGTCCGCCGCGACCAGGTTTTTGGCGATGTAACGCGCAGCGTACGCGGCCGAACGGTCTACTTTGGACGGGTCCTTGCCGCTGAACGCACCGCCGCCGTGGGCGCCGCGACCGCCGTAGGTGTCGACGATGATTTTGCGACCGGTCAGGCCGGTGTCACCGTGCGGGCCGCCGATCACAAACTTGCCCGTGGGATTCACGTGCAATTTGATGTCGTCGCCGAACAGGGCCTGCACATCAGGGCTCATCTGCGCTTTGACACGGGGAATGAGGATGTCGCGAACGTCCTGCTTGATTTTGGCCAACATCGCGGACTCTTCGTCGAAGTCGTCGTGCTGGGTGCTGACGACGATGGCCTCGATGCGCTCGGGCGTGTTGTCATCTGCGTATTGGATGGTCACCTGGGATTTCGAGTCCGGACGCAGGTACGGCATGGGGCTGGGCGACTCGCGGCGGATGGCGGCGAGCTCCTGCAACAGGCGGTGCGAAAGGTCGAGCGGGAGCGGCATATAATTGGCCGTTTCCTTGCACGCGTAACCGAACATCATGCCTTGGTCCCCCGCGCCTTGCTCTTCGGGCTGGGTGCGTTCCACGCCTTGGTTGATGTCGCTGGACTGTTCGTGGATGGCGCTCAGCACCCCGCACGATTGGGCGTCAAACATGTACTCGCTCTTCGTATAACCAATGCGCGAAATCACATCGCGGGCGATGGTTTGCACGTCCAAGTAGGCTTGGCTTTTTACCTCTCCCGCCAGAATGACTTGCCCAGTGGTCACGAGCGTTTCACACGCGACCTTGGAGCTGGGATCAAAGGCCAAAAATTGGTCAATCAAGGCATCGCTGATCTGATCAGCGACCTTGTCGGGATGTCCTTCTGATACGGACTCGGAGGTAAAAAAGTAACTCATATCTGTGGCGACAAAAGTAAGCACGCAAATTTCCAAACATCAAAACACCGCGCTACCTTTGCCTCGCTTATCGCGAAAGACGGAGGGAAAAGGCCCTGTGAAGTCTTGGCAACCCGGTGAGGCCGGGTGCCACATCCTACCAGCGTTCACGTTGGAAAGATGAGCAACCGGCGACCGGACTTTCGGTTTTCGCGTGAGCACATTGATTTGAATCACGCACATGCCAACGGAATACCCTTCGATCCACTACGACCTCGAGCGCACTGCCCTCTTGCGTCAAGCCGCCGCCGACCGCATCCTCGTTTTGGATGGCGCCATGGGGACCATGATCCAGCGCCACGGTTTGCAGGAAACCGACTTCCAAGGGGAAGCCTTCCGCAAACACCCCTCACCGCTCAAGGGCAACAACGACGCCTTGTCCATCACCCGCCCGGACGTCATCGAGGGCATCCACCGGGCCTACCTCGAAGCCGGCGTCGACATCGTCGAAACCAACACCTTCAGCTCCACCACCATCGCGCAAGCCGACTATGGGCTGGAAGCTGCCGCCTTTGAAATGAACCGGTGCGCCGCAGCCCTGGCGCGCAAGGCCGCGGACGCACAGACCCTCCTCACCCCCGACAAGCCCCGGTTTGTTGCCGGCGCTTTGGGGCCCACCAACAAGACCGCGTCCCTCTCCCCCGACGTCAACAACCCCGGCTTCCGCGCCATTACGTTTGATGAACTCGTTACGGCCTACAAGGAGCAAGCCCTCGGATTGATGGCGGGCGGCGCAGACATCCTGCTCATCGAAACCATTTTTGACACGCTCAATGCCAAAGCCGCGCTCTTCGCCGTCCAAGAAGCCTACGATGCGGCGGGCTTCGAATTGCCCATCATGATTTCAGGCACCATCACCGATGCCTCGGGCCGCACCCTGAGCGGACAAACCACCGAGGCGTTTTTGATCTCGATGAGCCACATGCCGCTCTTCAGCATTGGCCTGAATTGTGCGTTGGGCGCCGAGCAATTGACGCCGTACCTCGAAGTATTGGCGAACCGCGCTACGTGCCGGGTCAGCGCTTACCCCAATGCCGGATTACCCAACGAGATGGGCGAATACGATCAAGGGCCCGAGGCCATGGCCAAAGCCGTTCGCCCGTTCCTGGAGCGCCGCTGGATCAACGTCATCGGTGGATGCTGCGGCACCACCCCCGACCACATCGGCGCCATCGCTCGCGTCGCTGCTGAATACGCGCCGCGTCCCCTTTCCGTCAACGCCCTCGCCTCATGAGCAGCAGTCCCGCCACCTTGCAATTGGCTGGCCTCGAGCCGCTCATCGTCACCGCCGAAACCAATTTCGTCAACATCGGTGAGCGCACGAACGTGACCGGCAGCCGCAAATTTGCCCGCCTCATCCGAGAGGAAAACTACGAGGCGGCGCTGGCCATTGCTCGCGAACAAGTCGAAGGTGGCGCCCAAATCATCGACGTCAACATGGACGAAGGCCTGATCGATGGGGAACACGCCATGACGACGTTCCTCAATTTGATTGCGGCCGAACCCGACATCGCCCGGGTGCCCATCATGATCGACTCATCAAAGTGGTCCATCATCGAGGCCGGCCTGAAGGTGGTACAAGGCAAGTGCGTCGTCAACTCGATTTCCTTGAAAGAGGGCGAGACGGAGTTTTTGCGCCAGGCGCGCCTCATTCGGCGGTATGGGGCCGCCACGGTGGTCATGGCCTTCGACGAAAAAGGCCAGGCCGACACGTAGGAGCGTCGCATCGAAATTTGTCAACGGGCCTATACCCTCCTGACAGAGCAGGCCCAGTTCCCCGCGAGCGACATCAGTTTCGACCCCAACATCTTTCCGGTGGCTACCGGAATGGAGGAACACCGGCGCAACGCGCTTGACTTCATCGAAGCCACCCGTTGGATCCGGACCTACCTTCCGGGGGCCCATGTGAGTGGTGGAGTGTCGAACGTGAGTTTCTCGTTCCGCGGAAACAATGCGGTCCGCGAAGCCATGCACTCAGCCTTTTTGTACCACGGCATCCAAGCCGGTATGGACCTCGGCATCGTCAACCCCACCCTGCTCGAGGTGTACGACGACATCCCAACGGACCTGCTCGAACACGTGGAAGACGTACTGCTCGACCGGCGGGAGGATGCCACTGAGCGACTTCTTGCGTTCGCCGAAACCGTCCAGCAGAAGAGCAACGACAAGTCAACGGGTGAGGCAGACGCCTGGCGCGAATTGCCGTTGGAGAAACGCCTTGAGCACGCGCTCATCAAGGGCATCACCACCCACATTGAAGACGACACAGAAGAAGCCCGTGTGAAACTGGGCTCGCCACTCAAAACCATTGAAGGGCCGCTGATGGACGGCATGAACGTGGTAGGCGACCTCTTCGGAGCCGGCAAGATGTTCCTGCCCCAGGTGGTCAAGAGCGCACGGGTCATGAAGCAAGCTGTCGCCTACCTCACCCCGTTCCTCGAGGCCGAAAAAGC
>CAXREW010000174.1:0-5003 GCA_964229455.1 Flavobacteriaceae bacterium
ATGGAAAGCCATCAGCGAGGCCATCGCGCATTCCGTCTCCCAAACCACCGAAGCCATCCTCATTCTGTTGATGATTGGCGCGTTGTCGGGGACGTGGCTCATCGCCGGCATCATTCCCGCGTTCATCCACTACGGATTGCAAATCCTCGAACCGGGTATCTTCCTGTTTGCCGCCTGCATCATTTGTGGTTTGCTCTCCCTCGCGACGGGAAGCTCTTGGGGCACAGTCGGCACAGTCGGGGTTGCCCTCGTGGGTATTGGTTCAGCCTTGGGGTTGAGCGAAGGTTGGATTGCCGGCGCCATCATCTCAGGCGCCTATTTCGGAGATAAGATGTCGCCTCTGAGTGACACCACCAACATCGCTGCAGCCGTTGGCGGAACCGATCTGTTCAGCCACATCCGATACATGACCTTGACCACCGTGCCGAGCTTGGTCATTGCCTTGATTGTTTTCTTGGTCGTCGGGTTTGGAGGTGCGGCCGCCGCTGAAGGTGTTTCCGCCGCTTTTGCCGATGAATTTGGAGCCGCTGTGTTTGCAGCCTTCAACATTCATGTTGGGCTCTTCATCGCCCCCGTGGTTGTGATTGTCTTGATCGCCCGTAAAGTCCCTGCCGCTGCTGCGTTGCTCATTGGTACCTTGCTCGGTGCACTGACCGCGGTAATTTTCCAACCCGACATCATTCGAGAAGTAGCCGGTGTAGGAAATGAAGCCGGTGGATTCGCCTTGGCAGCGTTCAAAGCATCCATCCAATCCATGGCCCTCGACAGTGCCATTTCCACCTCGAATGCCATGGCCAACGACTTGCTGACCTCAAGCGGTATGGCCGGCATGCTCAACACCGTATGGCTCATTTTGTGTGCCATGGTTTTCGGTGCAACGATGCAAGCCACGCGAATGCTCGAACGCATCACCCAAGCGATTTTGAGTGGAGTGCAATCGACATTTGGTTTGGTGGGGAGAACGGTGGGTACTTGCCTTGCCTTCAATGTCCTCGCATCCGATCAATACCTCGCCATTGTTGTTCCTGGAAACATGCTGAAAGACGCCTACGCTGAGCGTGATCTGGCACCGGAGAACCTCAGCCGCACGCTGGAAGATAGCGGCACCGTGACCAGCGTCCTCATCCCGTGGAATACGTGCGGCGTCGCCCAGAGCGGTATTCTCGGTGTAGCTACATGGGCCTACTTGCCCTACTGCATCTTCAATTGGATCAGCCCGTTGATGACCTTGACTGTGGCAGCGGTGGGCTTCCGCATCAAGCGCCTGTCTGACGCGAAGGCAAATTGAACACGGGGTTGAACGATTTGTTGGCTTCCCATGGGAAATGCACACGCACCTCACACCAACGCGCCAGCTGACGAAGCTGAAATCCGCGTGGTGGGTGCGCGCGAGCACAACCTCAAAGACGTCACGATCAACATACCGCGCAACCAACTGGTCGTCATCACCGGCGTCAGCGGAAGCGGCAAATCCAGCCTGGCCTTTGACACCCTGTATGCCGAAGGCCAACGCCGGTACCTCGAGACCTTCTCAGCCTACGCCCGGCAGTTCCTTGGAGGATTGGAGCGTCCCAAAGTGGATCAAATCACTGGACTGAGCCCGGTCATCAGCATCGAGCAAAAGACCATTTCCAAAAACCCGCGTTCGACCGTCGGCACCATCACAGAAGTGCATGACTTTCTGCGGCTGATTTACGCCCGAGCAGCGGATGCCTTCAGCCTGCAAACCGGTGAAGCCATGATTCGTTTCACGGACGAGGAAATCCTGAATCGGATGCTTCAGGATTACCACGGCCAGCGCATTTTGTTGCTCGCCCCCTTGGTGAAAGGCCGGAAAGGCCACTACCGCGAATTGTTCGAGTCGGTCATGAAGCAAGGCTATGTCCGGGCCCGGATTGACGGTGCCTTGGTCGAGCTCGAACCCGGCATGCGCCTCGACCGGTACAAGGTGCACGACATCGAAGTTGTCATCGACAGGCTTGAAGTTCGCCTCGATGACGAAGAGCGCCTCTTGCGCTCCATCAAGACCGCCTTGAACTTGGGCAAAGGCAACATGGGCGTTACCGTCCATGGCGAAAATGCCGTGCGTCATTTCAGCCGGCATTTGATGTGTCCCACCACCGGCGACGCTTATCCCGACCCCGAACCGAACCTGTTTTCCTTCAACTCTCCGTATGGAGCCTGTCCGCAATGCAATGGCCTCGGCGAAGTGGCTGAAGCGGAATTGTCGTTGATCATCCCCGATGACAGCAAAAGCATCCAAAAGGGGGGCATCGCGCCACTGGGCGACATCAAGGGCAACCGGACCATGCAGGTCATACAGGCGCTCTTGGATGCTTCCGGAGACACCCTCAAAACCCCCATCAAGGACTTGGCCCCAGAGGTCGTGGGGGAAATCTTGTACGGATCCAAAGAGCACGTCTGGGTGCCAGGGCGGGCTGGGACTTCTGGCAGCCACGTCAATTGGGAAGGCGTAATTGCCACCATTGAATCGGCCGCCGAACGCAGCAACTCCATCCCCCTCCGCCGTTGGGCACGCCGGTTCATGCAGAAGAAGACCTGCCCATCGTGCGAGGGCACGCGGCTCAAGCCCATCAGCTTGCAGTTCAAACTGGGCGGTAAAAACATCGCCGCATTGGGGCAAATGGATTTGGCCACACTTGCCGAATGGTTCCAAACCCTGGATGAGCGGCTCACCGACAAGCAGCGTGTCATTTTGAAAGAACCGCTCAAGGAGGTGAACTCACGATTGGGGTTTTTGGTGGACGTCGGCCTCGATTACCTGGCCCTTGATCGATCTGCCCGAACCTTGTCCGGTGGTGAGGCCCAGCGCATCCGGCTAGCGACGCAAATCGGAAGCCGGTTGACCGAAGTGCTGTACATCTTGGACGAGCCAAGCATTGGCCTGCACCAGCGGGACAACGAGCGCCTCATCAAGAGCCTGCAGGCGCTGCGAGATGCAGGTAACTCGGTCATTGTCATCGAGCACGATGAAGAGATGATGCTCAAGGCCGACCACCTCATTGACATCGGTCCCGGTGCTGGCGTGCACGGAGGCTTTGTGGTGGCCCAAGGGCCGCCGTCAGCGCATCTTGGAACCGAGAGCAGCACCGCACAGTACTTGAACAAGACGAAGTCGATTGCCATCCCCAAGCGCAGGAAGACGGGCCGCCGCGCCAAAATCAAGCTTACAGGGGCCAGTGGCCACAACTTGCAAAACGTCGACCTGGTCATCCCCCTCGGGACGTTCACGTGTGTGAGCGGCATCAGCGGAAGCGGCAAGAGTTCGCTGATCAACCAGACGCTCTACCCGGCGCTGCACAACCATTACTTTGAGGAAACGCAAGCCCCCCTAACCTACAAGAAATTGACAGGCCTTCAGCACCTGGACAAGGTCATTGCCATCAACCAGAGCCCAATTGGCCGCACGCCACGCAGCAATCCTGCCACGTATACCGGCATCTTCAACGAAATCCGAGCGCTTTTCACCAAGCTCCCTGAAGCAGCCATTCGCGGCTACAAACCCGGGCGGTTCAGTTTCAACGTTGCAGGCGGACGATGCGAAGAATGCAAGGGCGCCGGACTCAAAACGGTGGAGATGAACTTTCTTCCGGATGTCCACGTGGAATGCGAAGCATGCAAAGGCAAACGGTACAACCGGGAAACCCTCGAGGTCCGCTACCGCGGTAAGTCCATTTCGGATGTCTTGGGCATGACCGTCAACGAGGCGGTGGAGTTTTTTGACTCCTTTCCCAAGCTCAAGCGCATCGCCAAAACCCTCCAAGACGTGGGATTGGGCTACATCACCTTAGGGCAGCAATCGACCACCCTGTCGGGCGGCGAAGCCCAGCGTGTCAAACTCGCAACCGAGCTCGCCCGCGTTAGCACCGGCCAGACATTTTATGTCCTAGACGAACCCACCACGGGACTTCATTTCCAAGACAGTCAGATGCTCATTGATGTGCTGCAGCGCCTGGTAGACCAAGGAAATACCGTACTCGTCATCGAGCACAACCTCGATGTCCTGAAAGTCGCAGATCACCTCATCGACCTCGGACCTGCAGGTGGTCAACGCGGCGGAAAAATTGTCGCCACCGGCACACCGGAAGAGGTCGCTGCCAATAACGACAGCGCCACCGGGCCGTTTTTACGTACTATTGTGGGTACGTAAAAGCAACACATGAAGAAAGGCCTGAAGCAACGCGATTGGAATGAAATCAAGACCAACGACAGTTGGTCCATCTTTAAAATTATGGGGGAATTCGTGCAGGGGTTTGAGACCCTGCAGCGCATTGGACCCTGTGTGAGCATATACGGATCCGCCCGGATGGCGGAAGACTCAACGGTGTACAACCAATCCCGGGAAGTCGCTCGTCAACTCAGCGCCCGTGGGTACGGAGTCATCACTGGTGGAGGTCCTGGCGTGATGGAAGCGGGTAACCGTGGTGCCCACGACGTTGGAGGCACTTCCGTGGGACTGAACATTGAATTGCCTTTCGAGCAACACAACAACCCCTACATCGATCCGGACAAGAGCATCGACTTCGATTACTTCTTCGTGCGCAAGGTGATGTTTGTGAAGTATTCCCAGGGCTTCGTTGTGATGCCGGGTGGATTCGGAACCTTGGATGAATTGTTTGAAGCCCTGACCCTCGTGCAAACGGCAAAGGTCGAGCCTGTGCCCATCATTTTGTACGACACGAAATTCTGGGCTGGCCTCGTCGATTGGATGAAAACCACCCTCGCCGACAACTACAAGACCATCAGCCCCGGTGATCCGGACTTGTTCCACCTCGTCGATTCACCGGAGGAAGTTGTCCGGGTCATCGATGAGTTCTACTCCAAGTCGTTGCTGCGACCTAACTTTTAAGCCATGAAAAAGTTCCTCCTCCTCACTGCTACTATGGCCTGCTGTGCCTCGGCATACAGCCAATTCCCTTACAGTGCAACGGTACTCAACGAGTATTACTTGCCTTTGGATAACCCCACGTCCCTGGGCATTG
>CAXREW010000175.1:0-8891 GCA_964229455.1 Flavobacteriaceae bacterium
GTGGGTGCACCTCGGGCCATGCCATCATGGGCATGAGCCATTTTCAATTGCCCTCCTTGGTCGCGGTACTCGGCTTTTTTACCGGCGGCCTGATCACGTCCTGGATTTTGTTGCCCCTCATCCTCGCTTAATCCCTGAACCATGAGAAATTTCCTCGCCCTCCTCATTGGCATCTTCCTCGGCATCATTTTTATGAAAGCCGAAGTCCTCTCTTGGTTCCGCATTCAGGAGATGTTCGCCTTCCAATCCTTCCATATGTACGGCATCATCGGCAGCGCGATTGCTGTTGGAGCCCTTAGCGTTTGGATCATTCGCAAGGTCGAAGCCAAAAGCATCGGAGGCAATCGGATTGAACTCAAGGATAAAGCCCCCAACTACAAGTCGGCCTACATTGGCGGCACCATTTTCGGTCTTGGCTGGGCCATGACCGGCGCGTGCCCGGGTCCCATGTACGCATTGGTCGGAAGCGGAACGACCGTGTTCCTCATCTCCATCGCCATGGGCATTTTGGGGGTTCTGGCTTACACGGCGTTGCGGTCAAAACTGCCTCACTGAAATGATGAAAGCAGCGGTTATTGGAGGGGGCGCTGCTGGGTTCTTTGCTGCCCTGTCCATTCGACAGCATCATCCGCAGGCGACAATCGCGCTATTCGAGAAATCGAACAAGGTGTTGGCCAAGGTGAAGGTCAGTGGAGGCGGTCGGTGCAACGTCACCAACGCCACCTTTTCCGCAAGCGGCTTGTCCAAGTGCTACCCACGGGGTGGCAAATCCCTCAAAAAAGCGTTCGATCAATTCCAGGTCGAGGACACCGTCAAGTGGTTCGAGGCGCGCGGCGTCCGCCTTCACACCGAAGCAGACGGTCGCATGTTCCCGACGACCAACGACTCGCAAACCATTGTAGATTGTCTGACGCGAGCAGCTGCAGATGCCGGCATCGCGGTGCGCATGCAGACACCCGTGAAGCAGCTAGCACGTGCAATGAATGGTTGGACAGTCAACGACGAGGTCTTCGATTGTGTCGTGGTCGCTACAGGTGGAAGTCCCACCACAAAGGGATTTGATTGGCTGCGTGCAATCGGACATCGCATTGCTGAACCTGTTCCTTCGCTCTTCACATTCAACATGCCCGGCAATGCCATTTCCGAATTGATGGGAGTCGTTGTGCCCCGCGCCATTGCCCGGGTGCAGGGAACCAAATTATCCGAGGAAGGCCCCATCCTGATTACCCATTGGGGCATGAGCGGCCCCGGGATTTTGAAGCTATCCGCATGGGGGGCGCGCGAATTGGCAACCCGCGATTACAACTTCACCGCCCAAATCAATTGGATTGGTGAGCCCAATGAGGACAACGCCCGGCATGCATTGGAGCAGGCCATGCCCGACATCCGGAAGAAAAAATTAGGGAACGCCTGCCCCTGGGACCTTCCTCGAAAATTCTGGGCCTACCTCCTCGATCGAGCGGGTTGCGACGCCAACCAACCGTGGATGGACTTGGGCAAAAAAGACCGCAACCGCCTGCTCAATTCGCTCCTCAACGATGCCCATGAAGTCCGAGGAAAAACGACATTCAAGGAAGAGTTCGTGACCTGTGGTGGTGTGGAACTCAGCGAAGTCAACTTCCACACCATGGAAAGCCGCATTGCACCCGGCTTGTACTTTGCGGGAGAAGTTCTGGATGTGGATGGCATCACCGGCGGATTCAATTTCCAAGCCGCTTGGTCGACAGGGTTTGTCGCTGGGCAGCTGAAGGGCCACTGAAGGGCTTTTGTCTATTTTCGTCCGACAAACCCTTACCTCCATGAAAAAACCAATCGCATACACCCTTGTGGGCGGACTGATTTTGTTCGTTTGGCAGTTTTTTCTTTTGCCGCGCACTAAACCAATTGCAATGAAATTAAACGTGCTCGCACTTACAGCGATCTGCATGCTCGGATTGTCAGCTTGCCAAAACGACATCCTCGAATGCGACAACAAGGCGACCATTGTCATCGTCAATAACACCGTATGCACGCCTGAAATCTTGGTTAACGGCGACCTGTTCTTGGAGATGAATCCGCTAGACTCGGTGGAGTACGCTGCAGACGCTGGTACCTACAACTTGCGCGCGAGAATGGCCGTGATCTCAGTCTGTGTTGATTCAGAAGAGACGATTGCCACCGAGTGTGGTGAAACGTACCGATTCGAAGTCAATTAAACCAAAAGGAACCCGCTCGAAAAAGCCCGGCCTTTCGGGCTTTTTTTATTGCCTTAGTTTAGCTGCATGGCTTGGAACGAAACCCCTGCGCGCTTGGAGCGCGAATTTCAATTTGTTGACTTTCGGACGGCCATGGCCTTTCTCAACCGCGTGGCCGAGGTGGCCGAGGCGCAAGGACACCATCCCGAAATCTTCAACGTGTACGGAAGGGTGCGGCTTACGTTGACCACCCACGACGCCGGCAATACGGTCACGGACAAAGACCACAGACTTGCTGCCGCCATCGACGCTGTGGTCGACGCTTAAGACGCGCTGTTTGCCCGGTCTATGTGCACGCGGTACCGCACGGCATCGCCAAAAAAGGCCAACCCGACCATGAACACCACCAGCCCAGCTGTTCCCTCCCCCGCCCAAACGCACCAATCGGCGTCATTCAACCGATGCGCCAACGCATCCAATGTGACGGACAATCCCGTCCCGATCAAGGTGCAACCGATGGCCCCGCAGCGAAACCAAAGCTTCCGGTACTTCTTTTCCATGGGGCAAGGTAGCGCAGCCGAGGGCTGTCCGCTGGGCTCGGAGGTAATCTTGTTAACTTGATCCTCATGTTCTATTCTCCCAAAAGCGACTTATCGCCCCAAGAATTCAAGGCCCAACTGGAAGCAACCAATGGCACGGTGATCGATTGCCGCACCGCTGGCGAATGTGCTTTGGGGACTTGGCCCGACGCACAACAATTGGACTGGCTCAAAGGCGAAATCCACCAAGCCATCGATGGACTTGACAAGTCGGGCACCTACTTCCTGTATTGCAAATCGGGCGGACGATCCGGTCAAGCCGCACGATTCATGAAAGCCCATGGCTTCAGCGAAGTGTACAACGTAGGTGGCTACCAATCCATCGAGAGCCAGGCACAATGAACCCCTGGTTCAGAACATAAAAAAAGGGAGGCTCGTTGCCTCCCTTTTTCGTTTGGTTCTGAAAGTGTTACTCCACCTCCACGTGGAATCCAGTTTCCATGGCATTGCCCAAGGCATCCGTAGCCTTCATTTCGAAATGGCATTCGCCGCTGACGCTGGCAGGGACATCGACTTCGACGTCGAAGACCACCTCCATGGCATCTCCTGTGGCCAAGTCCATTTCCCACAGCACCGTTTCCGTCGCCTCCTCGACCAATTCCAAGGACGCCGTGGCCACACCGTCGCTATCAGCAACGCTACCAGATACGCCTACGGATGAGCCGGGAGCCCAAACAGGTTCGCCATCCCACGCGTTAGGATCTGCACCATTGACGGTGGTCAGCGTGAAAGCAGGCAGGTGATCGTTTTCAATGTGGAGCTGGGTCACCACATCCTGGGCGGCGTTCCCTTCCGCATCAACCAACGATACGACGACATCCCACACCCCGCGTGAGGTCAGGGGGATATCGAGGGTTACAGCGGCCGTGGCTGATGTGCCGTCGAGGGATTGCAACTCGAGCACTTCCCAGTCGGTACCGCTGTGCAAGATCAGCCCCTCCTCTTCTTCGCCCTCTTCGTGGGCGTGATCGGCGGCATTGTGGATGTCCCATCGGACTTCGCTCAACCCTTCGTTGTCGCAAAAGGTGTCCTCGATGGTGAGGATGGTGCCCGCCTCGGCTTCTATTTCATCGACCAACACGCTATTGGCGGTGTCTTCCGATGTGCAAACTGTCGGGGCTTCAACATCGGTTTCCTGGCAGGAGGTCAGCATCAAAACGGCCGCACCAAACGCTGCTGCAGGGGTGAATTTAATTGTAGTCATGTGTTTTTTTCTTGTTAGATGAAGGCTCCAGCGTCGTGCTGAAGCTCAATTGCACCCACCGGCCTTGGGCGACCAGGCCCAATGCGCGGTAGGCGCTGATGTGGTCAAGCCACGGTGTGTTGAATGCATTGTGCACCTGCAGGGACCATTCGCCCTGCTTCGTGGTTTGACTGAGTGTTGCATCGGCTAGGACTGCGCCGGGTGTGTGCGCTTCGTTTCGAGCAGTCAACCAAGACGGCGCCACGACGCGTCCGGCGATCTCCATACGAAGGCCACTTTGGGCGCTACCCTCCCACGCCAACCGCAATTGCGTCGGTGTTGTGAATGGCAAGCCGAGGCCGGTGCGGATGTCCCATTGCCCGAGCGCCGAGCCCGCTCCGCTCCATTGGTGGCGACCACGGCGGTACGAGGCCGTTGCTTCCAACCCCGTGCGGAAGGCATCATTGGCCCGAAATGCATAGACCTGACCGGCATGTGAAATCGGGGCAAACGTCGCGCTCGGCGTCAAGGAGATAAACCCGTCGTGGATGGCCACAAAGGCATCCGCCTGCCAATTCCACCCGTCGTCGTTCGGAGTTCGCCGAATTGAAGCACGGCTTTCCGCCGTCCATTCGGTCCTCAGGTCCGGGTTGCCCTGTTCGAATCGAAACGTTCCGTGGTGGATGCCGTTCGCCCCCCATTCTTGGTTGCTCGGCACACGGCCGTGCACGGCGACCGCGAAGCTGCCTCGAACCAGTCGATTCTCGGAGGCAAAAGGTCGGAGCCAACTGACCATGCCGCCGGGAACAACCCGCTCAAAAGGAAGCGCGCGCACATCCACGCCGATGACCGCTCCTTCCGCGTTGTACTGGGGCTCCTGATATCCTTCTTGATGGGCTATGACGCCATCCAGGCGGGCCGCGAGTGTTGCTTTCCGCAACGTGCCTTCCGCTAGGAGCGAACCACGCAGACGGCGGTGGCTCGGCACCAAAAACTCCCATCCCGCGGTTTGGACCCATTGCCCTTCTGCCTGTACGCCCAATTTGGTGTGTGGACCCAACCTCCGTCCCTCAATAAATACCGAATGCTCCTCGAAGGAGAGGCTGAGGTCGTTGTCAGGCTCGGGACCCCACCCGTGGGCGTGAGGCGGAGCGAACTCCAGACGCCGATTAAATGCAGCCGCTGCCTTTCCTGTCCACTGCTTACCGCCTGTATCGGCCGGACCCTCCCATTGGAAAGAAGACGCCAAGCGGGACGCATGCTGCACAGGAATACGAACCTCAAATCTATGCGCATTCGGTTCCAGATCCCCTTGGACCGGTACACCAACAATGCCAGGGAACAGGCCTTGTCGGACGTCGGAGGCCCTCATGGACCAAGAAGCCACACCGCCACTCGGGAACCGACGACCAAACCCCAACACCGCATGGGCCGACTGACCGCCGGTATTGGGAAGGGCGCCCGTCACGAGTTCATAGGTGCGACCGATGTACGAGAAGGTACGCTGGGGCACTTGGGTAGATCCAAATCTGGACAACGAAATGCCCGCATGCCAGTGGCCGTTGTCACGCGTGGAGGTGTGCAACACATGCACGCGCCCTTGGGCATTTCCTATCCGGCCCGACGCTCCGAAGTTCGTCCGAACGCCCGAGGTGTTCAACAGCGTTGGCGATTCAAACCGCAGTCCACCGCCCATGGCATCCGGTCCCATCCAAACGTGCCCTCCACCCGGTGTCCACGACTGAGCTACCTGAAGTTCGGGGGCGACCAACACGCCGTGGTCTGTACCCCAACGACCACCCTGTTGGGGCACACCGTCTTCGAGTACGACCACCCGGGCACCGAACAAGCCCCGGATAACCGGTTGGATCATTCCGGCGCCGAGGTCCAAGCTCTGCAAGCCAGGCGTAGCATCCAGCGCTTCCAGCAATGGGGCTCGACTCAAAGGTGAGGCCTCCAATTCTTGGGTACGAACGGTCGCCACCAGGGCCTGGTCCAAGTCCACATTGAGCGGCTCAAGCCAAACATCCAAGTGGTCACCTGAGGCCAAAATACTCCGGGCCTCGAAACCCACGCAGCTCACCGACAACGAGTCGATGCCGTGTGGACAAGCCACACGGAACGCGCCCGAGGCATCCGTAGCGGTGGCGAGGCCGCAGGGCCAAGCCATCACCAAGACACCTGGAAGTTTGGATTGCAAGGAAGCGTGCAACACGTGGCCTTCGATGACGTGCGGTTGGGATTGTGCGTTTACAGCATTCGCGTTCGCCCACAGAGCGAAGGCAGCCGACAACAGACCAATCCACCGCGCACAACGCAGCGAATCACGTCTCGCACACCTCGTTTTGGGTGGAAACATGAGATGGAGAAATGGAAAGGGTGAATGAGACGATTAGGCCTCTAAGGCGGTCCTCTCCTTCCACAAGCGGTCGCCCACAACGGCGTCCGATGTCCTACCTCAGTCTGGCCCAAACTTCGCTGCAGCCAGACGTGTAGTTGCCATTCGTCTTCTCCGTACAGAAGAGGCTTCGCTAAAGGCGAAAACATCCAGTCGCAGAGCGCACATTGGTGTTCGTGACCGTCCACGTGGTCGGATTCATGCGGACCGGCCCACTCCTGGCAGCCCTCGTGATGATGCGCGTGTTCCCCGTGGTGATGGTGATGGGTACAGCCTGCCACCATGTGGCCGAACTGGTGCGTCACCTCCAACCCCATCACCGCCACCCAGACCGACAACAACGTGACGGCAGAAGCAAAGGTGAGACGGTTTGGACGGTGGGCTTTCACGGCTGGTAAAGGTAGGACAGACAACCAAGCGGATGGGTCAAAAAAGTGCAATCGTGAAGAAATTGTGATTTTGTCGCAATTGGAAAGGCACTCCCTACATTTGCCCGTCTTTTTGAGCAACGCAACATGAACGTCATCGGAAGTGTGGAATGGTGCCGGTTCCAAGAATTGGGCATTCCAGCTGTCAAAGCCCGCGTCGATTCCGGCGCCAAAACGTCCACCATCCAAGCGGATAAAATCAAGCCGTTTGTCAAGGATGGCCAGGAGTGGGTCAAATTCGAGGTCACCCCGATCCAAGACAACCGCAGCATCGCAATCGAATGCGAGAAGCGAGTCACCGGCCGCAAGGTGGTCAAGAACACCTCGGGAATCTCGGAAGAGCGCTTCGTCATCCAGACAGCCATGGAACTTGGTGAACACCGCATGGACATCGAGTTGACCCTGGCCAACCGCGACACCATGGAATTCCGAATGCTCCTCGGTCGAGAGGCCTTCATGGACGAATTCCTCGTGGACGTTTCGAAGGAGTGCGTCCAAGGCGACGTATCAGACAATGAGCTGAAAGAACTGTACCGCTCTTTCAACCGTGAGCAGAGCGGCTTGCGCATCGGCGTCCTCGCCTCCAACCCCAACCTCTACAGCAACCGCCGGCTCATGGAAGCCGGGGCCTCTCGCGGACACGAAATGGTCTTCCTCAACGTGGAGCACTCGTACATGAAACTCGATGTGCACTCACCCGAAATCCGTTACCGCGGGGGCAACATCCTCAATCAATTCGATGCCATTATCCCGCGCATCAAACCAACGGTTACGTTTTACGGATGTGCCCTGCTGCGCCAGTTCAAGCACCTCGGGGTGTACTGTTTGAACTCGGCCGATGCCATCACGCAATCGCGGGACAAGTTGTTCGCCTCCCTCCTTTTTTCCGAAAACGACATCAACATCCCCATCACGGGATTTGCCAAGTCGCCGATGGACACCAAGGACCTCATCCGCATGGTCAACGGCGCTCCCCTCATCATCAAACTGCTCGAATCCACCCAAGGCCGCGGCGTGGTGCTCGCCGAAACAAACAAGGCCGCCGAAAGCGTCATCAACGCCTTCAAGTCGGTCAAAACCAACATCCTCGTTCAAGAATTCATCAAAGAAGCCAACGGCCAAGACATCCGGTGCTGCGTGGTGAACGGCAAGGTCATAGCCTCCATGCAGCGCCAAGCGGAGAAAGGCGAATTCCGGGCAAACCTTCACCAAGGTGGCGTCGCCTCGGTCATCAAGATCACGCCGGAAGAGCGCAAACTGGCCATCAAAGCAGCCAAAACCCTAAACCTCGCCGTGGCCGGTGTGGACATCATCCGCTCGAACAAAGGGCCGCTGCTCCTGGAAGTGAATTCCTCGCCGGGTCTGGAAGGCATTGAAAAGGCCACGGGAATTGACCTTGCGAATTCCATGATCCAGGCAATCGAGCGCAAACTGAAGTTCACTTCTTAATCGAGCACGACCTCGTCAGTCATGTTTCAGGCGGCTCTCAATCAGCTGAGAAGCCACGTCCGATAGGTACGGCTTAAGCACGGTGAAGATGTGACTGATGCCCTTGTAGCGTAGCGCACTGCCCGCGGCTTCGGGGCACTTCTTGTGGGAGAAGTCCATCCAATACCGGCCCAACACCAGAATGATTTCCGATACCGCTTCCGGATCTTCCGTTTCGAAGTCGAGAAGTCCATGCTTGGCTGCGTGCAGCATCCGTCCCTCTGTCCAGCCGTCCAAGAACTCATTGATCGCCAGCACCTTCGCCAGCTCAGCATCTTCCGCCTTGAGCAGCGTATTGAAGTCATCCCGCAGCAAGTATCGGAAGTCCCAAATCACATCGTACGATCGGAAAATGCCATCAATGATGACCGCAGCATCGCTTGAATCCGCTTGGGTATTTTCTTGTGCGAAGACGGTCTCCAGCAACTCCATGTGAGCCGCCAGCATATCCTTTTTAGAGCGAAAATGGTACCACAATGTACCTTCCAAGACATCCGCGTGCTCAGCGATGGAAGCTGTGGTGATTGCTCCAAACCCGCGCTGGTTGAATAACACGAGACTGGTTGCGAGGATTTGATCGCGCGTTTTCTTCGAGAACAAATCGAGGGTTCCCGGAGTCAG
>CAXREW010000176.1:0-4383 GCA_964229455.1 Flavobacteriaceae bacterium
CGAGGCTCATGAACGCATGGGCTTTCGAGCGGATGCGCGGGGCAAATCCATACGGCCCGCCAATGACGAACATCACATGGCGCAGTCCTCGATTCTGTAGGTTTTGGAGAAGCTTCGAAAACGCTAACGACCCCATGGCTTTCCCCTTTTCGTCCAAGAGAATGAGGTGGTCCACCCCGCTGATGAATTTGTCGAGAATGGTGGCTTCCGCTTCTTTGACGGCTTCGGGGTCCTTTTTGCTTTGCTTGAGCTTGGCGTCGGGGGTCTCGATGAACTCAAACTTGCCATAGTGGCGCATTCGGTCCACGTAAATCCGTGTGCCCTCAGCGATCCAGCTGGACTGTGTTTTACCGATGGCCAATAGCGTGATTTGCACGAAGCAAAGGTATTCTATCTTCGCTGCATGGTTTCACAATCAATGGAGCGGTTGATCCGCTTCGCCTTGGAAGAAGACCTGGGAACGGGGGATTGCACATCGGAGTCTTCGTTGCCGGAGGGCTTGCTGCAAGAGGGGTTCATCATGGCCAAGGAAGACGGCGTAGTCGCCGGTTTGGAGGTAGCCGAGTTTGTCTTTGGATTGGTTGACGCGTCGTTGACCTGCGAATTGCTCGCTGCCGATGGCGATGCCGTGACGGCGGGCCAGCGCGTCCTCCGGGTTGCAGGACCTGCCAAGAGCATACTGATTGGGGAGCGGTTGGCGCTGAACTTCATCCAACGCATGAGCGGGATTGCTTCCCGCACAGCGGCGATCATGGCCTCGTTCGCCGGTACCCAATGCGCTGTGCTCGACACCCGGAAAACCACACCAGGCCTGCGGGAATTTGAGAAGATGGCCGTGCGCCTGGGCGGGGGGACCAACCACCGCATGGGCTTGGACGATATGATTTTGGTGAAGGACAACCACGTGGATTACGCGGGTTCCATGGCCCAGGCCCTGGAGAACGTCGCCGCGTACATGAATGCCGAGCAATCCAATGTGCCCGTCGTGGTCGAAGTGCGCGATGCCGACGAAGCGGCGGCTGCCATGGCGGCGCGCACTGAATGGCAGAAACCCGACGGTTCGCCGCTGGTGGACCGGCTGCTGCTGGACAACCACTCCCCGGCTGAGGCCGCTGCGATGGTGAAACAGTGGGGCGGAACCATCCCGCTCGAGGCGTCAGGGGGCATCACTCCGGACAACGCCCGGGCCTATGCGGACGCCGGTGTTGATTACGTGAGTATGGGGTGGATTACGCACAGCGTCAAGGGCATGGATTTTAGTTTGAAATCGGCAACGTATTTCAATGGCTGAACTCGAACCGCCCGTGGTCCCGGACCGCCCGTTTTTCCGGTGGGTCCAACAAAACAAAACATTCGACCGGATGCGCCGCGCGTTGCGGGGCATTCGCCCGTGGAAAGACAAGTCGATGAACGTCTACGATGTCGGCCGGTTCTTCTTTCTCGGATTGGTCAATGGCTCGGTATCGACCCGTGCAGCGGCCATCAGCTTTCGCTTATTCGTGGCCTTTTTTCCGGCCATGATTCTCCTCTTGAGCATCATTCCGTATACCCCGCTAGAGACCGAAGAAGTCCTGATTAGCTTGGAGCAATTCTTTCCCAAGCAGGCCATCGAACTCTTTGAGTCGACGGTTTCTGACCTCATTGGCCAACGGCAAGGGACGCTGCTTTCGGTAGGGGTTGTGCTGCTGCTCTTTTACGCTTCGAACAGCGTGAATGCCATCCTGCTCGGCTTTGGGCAAAGCGCGCACTCTGCAGGCCCACAGCAGAATTGGATGGTCTTTCGCCTGCTATCCATTGGCCTTTTGTTGGTGTTGTCGGTTCTGTTGGTGTTGGCGGTCTTCATGATTGGCTTTGCGGGTGATGCGCTGCATTGGGCTGAGGCCAAGGGGTGGCTGGAAGGCATCAACATTCCGCTGGTGACCGGAGCCCGGTGGGCGCTGTCGTTCGGATTGATCTACGTGGCAGTGACGATTCTGTACAACGTGGGGGACCGCTCGCCACACCCGTGGGAGTGGTGGTCGATTGGGGCCACGGGTACCACAGCGTTGTTCGTGGTGTTGACATTCACGTTTTCGTGGTTCATTGATCAATTCGCCTCGTACAACTCCTTGTACGGTTCGCTGGGAACGTTATTGATTACCCTTTTGTGGTTGAATTCCAACAGTTCCATTTTATTATTGGGCTTCGAACTTAATGCAGCCATCAACCGCGCGCGGACGGATGCTGAAAAACAACTGGAAACCCCTTCATCATGAAACACTTATTGACTCTTGCCTTGACCCTGTTTGCCGCTGTCGCTGTCGCTCAAAACCCAGTTTTGGGAAAATGGAAGACCATCGATGACGAGACAGGCCGCATCAAAAGTGTAGTGGAAATCACCGAGCGCGACGGGAAGATCTTCGGCCAGGTCATCGAGTTGTTCCGGCTGCCAGACGAGGACCAGAACCCCATCTGCGATGAGTGTGAAGACGACCGCAAAGACCAGCCTGCGTTGGGCATGGAGATTGTCCGCGACATGGTGCCGGTAGCGGGTGTATTGGAATGGGAAGACGGAACAATTTGCGACCCGAAAAACGGCAAGATCTACGACTGCGAAATGTGGTTGGAAGAAGGCAACATGGATGAATTGAAGGTCCGCGGGTACATCTTCTTCTTGTTCCGCACGCAGACCTGGCTTCGACAGAAATAAACCCAATCAGGGCCACCACGCATACCGCTGCCTAAGCCCATCCCGCAATTCGGGAAAATACCCCAAAGCATAGCAGGCCGCGAAGCACGTGCCCGAGGCCAGTGAGCCTTGGGCGATGGCTTCGACCAGCGGATGCATTCCCATGCTTCCAGCGTCCCAGTGGAAAAGCATGGCGGATGCCGTTGCAATCCCCGACATGACGGGAATGGACCACGTGAACGGGTGCACGCCGAACTTCCGGTAGACGATGAGCACGCGCCACGCGTTGTTCCACACGAACGTACCCAATGTGGCCAAAGCAGCTCCGGCCAGGCCCCACTCGAACACCACGAGAAACAGGTAATTCATGGCGACGGTGACCACAACCAAGGCCAAGTTGACGGGCAGCACGAGCCGGTAGTGTTCGCTCAGCCCGAGGTGGTTGTTGTTGCTGACGTTCAACCCTGAAATCAGCTGAGCACCGGCGATGCAAAAAAACAACATTTCCAGTCCCCGGTACTTCGGTGGCAAGAGCTGCTGAAGCGGGTCAAAACCGGCCCAGATCCCGGCCATGACGGCACCCATTAGAAGGAAGTTGACCCGTGCGGTGTTTTTGCTCAGTTGGCCGATGCTTGCGTTATCGTCTCGGTTGATTTTTTCGGCGACAACACCGCGCACAATGTTGTTTGTGGCACGGCGGGGCAGGGCTACAACGGAGCCCATGAAAAAGCCTAAGGTGTACACTGGTACTTCTTCGAGGCCCAGGAATTTTCCGACCATGATGTAATCCAACTGGGTCGCCACAATCACAGCGCCGCCGGCGAACAAACTGAACGCACTGAATTCGGCGAATTGTGGGAGGTCATTTCGGTTGAATCCTTTGGAGAGGCCGCTGAACAGGCCGAAATTCGCCCCGCCCATGAGGAGGAACGATACGCCGTACGATGCGATGTACAAGGGCACAAATGCATCGAGCGAAACCCAATCAAAAAGCAGGAGCGCTCCGAGGATGAAGTAGCTTGTTTTCTGCCAGAGTTCGTCGACCCATGCGATGAAGGCGGTGCGGAGTTTCCACGTGAGCAAAGCCCGGAAGATGTGCAACACGCTCATGATGGCGACAATGACCAGGAACCAGGGGACGTTCTGTGCTAGCAGCTCGCCTTTGTCCGGATCCAGCCACACAATCCAACTTTCGCCCCATTTCCAGAGAATCGCCAACGTGGTCAGGACGCCCAAGGTGGCAAGGGCCAGGATGGTATTCAGGCTTTTATCGCGTTCGCCTTCTTCGTACCGGTGCAGGAACCGCACGATGGCGGCCGGTGCGCCGAGGGTGGAGATGGAGGCACAGATCATGCCCCAGGAAGTCATGATGCGCACCAATCCCCAAATCGCTTCGTTGTCTTCGAACGCACGGGGGAGCACCACCATGTTGTTCAAGGCACCGACGACCATGCCCGCGCCGAGGGCGATGGCTGCAAATCCGGATTGTTTCGCTATGACGCCCATCGATCAGTTGAAATAAGTGGGTACGGGGTCCAATACCGTGCAATACGCACAAAACCGGGCTTCGGTTTCGTGTTCCAGAAAGCTGTTTGAGCAGTGCAAGGCTTCGAGTTTTTCCACGAGCAACCCCAACAATTGGCGTGCGTCCTCTTGCGTTATGCGGTCTCGGCCGTCAATTTTCAATTTGAGCAGTCCTTCGCGTGCATTCTTTA
>CAXREW010000177.1:0-2402 GCA_964229455.1 Flavobacteriaceae bacterium
AATGGCGTGCTCACGCCCGCCGCTTCCCAACAAGAGTACATTCATAGCGAACAAAATTAATGGCTTGAATCGGGGGTGCAAGCATTCGTTGGAAACTTCCTGTTTGTCCGCAGTAACTTGCGAAATAATTGCACCTCCCAGCCGTTCAATCCCCATGCCCTCCCCATCCCTATCAGTGGTGATCATTGCCTTCAATGAGGAGCACAACCTGCCGCGCTGCCTGGATTCGTTGGAAGGAATTGCCGAAGAGGTGCTCGTGGTGGATTCGGGATCCACCGACCGGACGGTTGCACTGGCGGAAGAACGCGGCGCTCGGGTGTTGACCCACGCCTTTGAAGGACACATCCAACAGAAGAATTGGGCCACAGACCAAGCGACAGGGGATTGGCTCCTTTCCTTGGATGCGGACGAAGCGCTCAGCCCTGAACTGGCGGCGTCCATTCGCGCGTGGCGAGCGGATTCTTCGGTAGCATCGGTGAATGGTTTCCGGATGAATCGGCTGACCTCATACTGCGGTGAATGGGTTCGTCATGGCGGTTGGTACCCGGATACAAAGCTTCGGCTTTGGAAGGTGGGACATGCCCGATGGACGGGCGAAAACCCACACGATCGTCTGGACTTGACAGGTGGCGGTGATGTCGGTTTTTTAGAAGGCGATATCCTGCATTATTCCTACCATTCGATCGATGATCACCTCCGTCAGATTGGTTATTTCTCGGATATTGCCGCGATGGCATCTCGGGGTCCGGCGTGGTTGGCTAGCCCTTTCAGTCGCCCCATCAAAACCGGTTGTCAGTGGTTCAAAAATGCCGTTTTGCGCGGCGGTTGGCGGGACGGCTCTACGGGTTGGACGATTGCCCGTTGGAGTGCGTTCGCAACGGCTGAGAAATACCGAAAAATCCGCAACCGCATGCGCATGGAACGAGCGCTCGAACACAGTGAACGTGCGGAAATCAAACGCATCCTCATCAGCCGAACGGACGCCATCGGTGATGTGGCAGTGACCCTTCCGATCGCCGGATTTTTGAAGTCGGTGACCCCGGGATTGGAGGTCGATTTCCTAACACGCGCGTATGCCGCACCGGTGGCCCAAGCGGCGGTCAACGTTGATGGAGTCGTGGTGTGGGATGCGGACGATGCTGTGGACTGGTCGGTCTACGATGCGGCGATCTTGGCGTTTCCCGATGCGGCGGTCGCCCGGCAGCTGCAGCAGTCAGGCGTTCCTATTCGCGTGGGGACTCGCCGGCGCTGGCCATTTGCCCGGTTCGTGAACATCCACAACAGTGCATCGAGGAAGGCGTCCGGCCGGCACGAAGCGTGGCACGGCATGGACCTCGCCCTCTCCATGCACCCTGCGCCGGGGTGGAACGGACCGGGCCTGCGAATTCCGGATGATTCAGCAGCCTGGCAAGCATGGGGGGAGCTGCGTGCACAGCCATGGTCGACCGTGGCGGACCAAGTGAAGGATGCGGCGGAATGGATTGTGCCCGGCCGCCGGCACGTCATCCTGCACGCAGGTTCCAACAACAGTGCGACCAATTGGCCCTTGGAACGGTATGTGGCGTCCATGGAAGCATTTCTGGAAGCGGGGTGCCGGGTCCTTTGGACCGGGACCGCAGCGGAGGGCGAACCGTTGAATGATGTGCTCCATTCCCACAAGGATGTGATCAACACAACGGGGAAGCTGTCCCTCCAACAGCTGCTTTCGCTCATCGCCGCGTGCGACGGGTTGATTGCCTCGAGCACCGGTCCGCTGCACATGGCGGCTGGCTTGGGCGTTCCATGTACCGGGTTGTATGCTGCAGAAGCGCCGATGTGGCCGGAGCGCTGGCATCCGTTGGGCGCGCAGGCCCATTGGGAAGCGACATCCCAGCGCACGATTTTGGGTCACTTGGATGTGGACGTGAATGGGGTGGTGAACCGGTTCTTAGATCTGTGGGATTTGCCGGCGGCCCAATAAGCCGATGAAGAATCCGGCGAACGTCACACCGGCTTGGGTTTCCAAGGTGTCCTCGGTCAAACACGAAAGCGCAATCACGACTAAAAACAAGACGGCTGCTGATGTGGGGTGTTGCCGGTGACGGGCGTTCAGCGGAACAAGGGCGCCAAGAAGCACCAACCACAGGATGAGGTTCAGAGGCCCCCCTGCCACCAAAAACGTCACGTATTGATTGTGTGCCCGCAGCCGAAATGCATCTTCCAGAGGAGAGTTGAGGGCCCGGTACGCTTCGTCATAACTGGATGGCAAGTCACCGATTCCCACGCCGAAAACCGGGTGCTGTTGGTAGATGTGGCGGGCTGCGTCGAGGAAGGCAAAACGCTGCACCAACGAATGCCCGCTGGGATTGCCACCGTCCCGTGCATTCCAGACTTCGAATTGAATGACATCGAGTCGCCGCCGC
>CAXREW010000178.1:0-2315 GCA_964229455.1 Flavobacteriaceae bacterium
TGGGTAACCGCGGCATGCTGGTGTATGCGAACCCTTCTCCTGCAGATTCCACCGTTCAAGTGATTGGAAAGGACGTCAAGGCCGCTGATTTTGACATTGACCAGGTATTGCTGACCGATGTCGCTGGCAATCCGGACTTGCAAGAACTGTGGGTGCGCATTGACAACTACAAGAAAGCCATCAGCACCAACGACAAGGACCTGATTCTTCGGTTTGATTTTCGCATGAAAGACAAACCAGTACAAGACGTGTCACTCCGCATCCCGCGCTTCGAGCAAGTTGAGCGTGAGGACATGGCGGTGTTCCGCATGGCCGTGAATCGCCTTGAAATTTTAAGACTCAAGGCGGTCGCCCTTTCCGACAAAAAGTAAGCCCGCCTTACTCCACGTACCCGTCGAGGATGGCCGTCCAAATGCTCAGGACACCGTCATCGTTGCGCGTCCAGATGGGCCGAACGATGCCATCGTATGCACTGATGTTGTTGTAATCCCCGAAGAAGCCCTTGGGGTTGGTGCGGAATTTCTTCTCGCTCACACGCAGGTTTTCCCACGTGTCACCCCCATCGTAGGACGAGGCCACGTACACCTCTGTGTCCCACGTCGAACGAAGGTTGAGGTCTTGGTGCTTGGCGAATGAGGCGCGGCGGTCGTAAAAAACAATGTGCACGTTGCCCGTCACATCGTCCACGTCCATCCATGGGAAAAACTGTTGGGCCCCGGCCGGGTCATCGTTGACACGCACCGGGTCGGTCCAGTTGCGGCCTTGGTCGTCGCTGTACACGAGCCACACGTCGTTGTCATCCTCCCCGTTCCGGTTGTCCGTCCAACTCACGTAGATCCGGCCGCTGCGCGGGCCGTTGCTGCGATCGACACGGGTAACGGGCATGCCGTTGGCGCGGCCCACGCCGCGGATGTTTTGGTCCCAGCCCCCGGCGATAGTGGCAACGCGCAGGTCGCGCTTCAACCACGTTTGTCCGCCGTCGCTGCTGCGGTCCATCCAGATCGTATCGGCTTGGGCCCACGCCACGTACATCGTACCGTCTGCAGCGATATCGGGGACTGCGCCTTCGACCGTTTCGTCGCCGTCCCGGCAGTCGCCCGCGATGGCGTTGATGCGCACGGGCTCGGACCACTTTTTGGCATTGCGGTTGGAGGTGCTGCAAAGGATAACGGTGCTGTCGGCCTCCACTGGGCTGCCGTACAGGTCAAACTGCGTCCAGCAGGTCAGCAAGGTGGAGCCGTCGGTGCTCACCGCCGCCCATTCCTTGTCTTGGTCCTTGCTCCCATTCAATCCCATCCCGGCGCCTTTGTTCCAGCGTTTGCCCGCTTTTTTGGAGCGCTGGATGACGATGCGGTCGAGCAGCGCCTCTGAACTCCAGGCTTGGCCATCGGGATTGGACAGATGGAGGTAATAAAAGTCTTTTTTGGGCGAGGCAACGATGCAGGGATCGCCGTAGACGCCGTACTGCGAAGTCAACGTTTCCGTCTCCCACGTCCATCCTCCGTCCTTCGAAACGTGCACGCGGTCCAAGATAGAGCCGGCCACCATGTGGCGGGGATTGGCCGGACTCACCGCAATGGACGGCTCACAGGGCTGGTAGTTGTACCCGTATCCATCAAAAATCAGCACGTTGTCAGGAGCGCGTTGGGCCAAGGATGACACACACACCGCGATGGCCATGATCACCAGGAAACTTCGGGGGTGCATCATTCCGCTGCTCCGCCATTCAATTCGGCCTGCACCGCATCGTACGCGGCCTGCAGCGCCTGCAATTCGGCGAGTAACGCCGCCTGAATCTCACGAATCTCCTCATCGCTCATGCCTTCCAAGGTGAGTTCGTTGCCGTGGTCGTGCGCATGATCGTGGCCGTGGTCGTGGCCCTCGTGTGCGTGGTCGTGGTCATGCCCATGGTCGTGGCCATGGTCGTGATTGCACGCGTCGCCGGGAATTCCCACGACGGTCGATTCCCAATCGTGGAACCGCACGTCCAATTCACCCAACTGGCTTTCGAGGCGTGCAAGCTGAATGGCCAAGGTAGAATCCCCAGCACTCATGCTCGCCTCAATTTCTTCTTCAATGCGCACCACTGAAGCCTGCATGGCCTCGTGCAAATCCCCCGAAATGCGACTCAGTTGATCGTGCAACTTGCGCGCTTCCTTTAGGCTTTCACTTTCAGCGGGCTCGCCGCATCCACCAGCCACGCAGCACAACGCAATAGCTATTCCAAAAAATCGGTTCATGGGGTTGAGGTTTTGTTGTTGTCAGTTGCCGCTGCCGGCGGCACGGGATCGTAAGCTGGTTCGGACCACGGGTGG
>CAXREW010000179.1:0-3185 GCA_964229455.1 Flavobacteriaceae bacterium
CTCGTCCGATCTCTACCTAGAGGCTGGTGGCTTCCTGCACATTTCGGATAACTACGGCATGGATCCCTATGTGCGCCGGGAAATGGCGAAGGTCCTTCCCGATGCGGATTGGCTGGAAGTGCCGTGGTCGCACCCGGTATTTCACGCGGCTTATGACTTGAATCAAGGCTTGCCCAAAGTCCACGAGCATGACGACCTCCCACCTCAAGGGCTCGGGTTGTTCCACAAAGGCCGGCTTGTGGTGTTTTACGATTACGAATCCGATCTGGGGGATGGGTGGGAAGACTACCAAGTGCACCGCGACCCTGAGGAAATCCGGCAATGGGCTTTGCAAATGGGGGCCAACCTCGTCACCCACGCCTTCCGCGGTGCTGTCGGTCTCAACTGACGGGTGTTAGCTAGCGACGAGTATCGTTCGCCAAACGCCGTCTTGCAGCGACTTGCTGAGTTTCAACCCTTGCCATTCCATGGCAGCCACGAGTGCTTCCCAGCTGTCGGCCGTGCCGTCCGCAAAATCACGCCGCAGGTCGTCCAAGGCATCCGGCGCTCCGGCGACTTCGTTCAGCACCGACCAATAATCCGCTTCGGTCAAGCCAATGCGAGGCGCGCCAAACTGCTCCCAAAGCAGCCGCATCGCGGTTTGCAGTGAGGCTTCGCCGCCGGTCAACTGCATGATCCGCACATCGCACAAAAAGGCCAGCACGGCGCCTTCGACGTAGATGGAGCCTTTGCGTCCCGGCACCCCTGCTACATATCCGTCCAACCAAGTGTCATAGCTCGAATCGGCTACACTCATGTTCAACCGCCCAGGGTTGTTGACGTGGCGGTCGAGGAGGCGCTCGGTCAACCGGCACCAGCCGTCGAGGTCGACTACGCCGCTTTCGAACAAGAAGAGGTCCCCCATGTAGGTGGTGACGCCTTCGGCAACGTACCCCATGCGGCTGGGGCAGGCCTTCGAAAAGTCGTAGGGTGTCCATTCCGCTGGGCGGATGCGCTTGACGTTCCAAGCGTGGTACAATTCGTGGGAAGCGATGCCGATCAATTCCATATGGCCTTCTTCCGTGCGGCATTTTGCCGACGGCCCTTGGGCGATGACGGTCGTGTCTTCGTGTTCTACGCCGTGGCGCACTTCGCGTTCGGGCAAGACATACAGAAAATGGTAATGCGGCGCCGGAAAGCTCCCGAAATGGGCAATTTGTGCGTCGGTGAAGTCTTGGTGCTCCTGGACGAATCGCTGCTCGTCCGGCGTGGTTTCTCCGTACACCCAGATGTGAAAGGGAATGCCATTCGACGTGTACGTGCGGTGCCACAGGTTGGGCCCGGCTAGGATGGGGCTGTCCATGGCATGCTGGACATCGCGCGCGATGAGTTTACCGTTTTCCGAAGACAGGCCCGTCGCTACCGCCCAATCAGCGGGTACATCGTCTAGGGCGATGCTGTACCCCCAGTCTTGGTGGTCCGGGTGGTATAAAAAACAATTCACCGGGTTGATGTACAGGACATCGTCGGCAATTCCGGTGGAACCGGCATTGAAGGTGTCGGCGTGGAACACCCAGCGCACGGCCTCGGTTTCAGCGGGGACGTGCCAGGTGTGCAGGGAGGTTTTGCTCAGGGCATTCCAGGTGCCATCGGCCGTTTGCCCCTCCATCGCGTAGACGTACTGCGCGAATTGGCCCAGCTCATACCTCCCGGGACGCCACGTCGGTAATTGAACGTCGAACGCCTCCCGCGTAGGGAAAACCGCGGTCAATTCAATGCGCGGTGCACCGTCCAGCAACCGCCGGATGGTCAGGGAAATGGTCTTTGATTCGGGGTGGGCCATCAATCGAACAGGTCTTCGATGGGGCGCCCGGTCGTAGCGTTGGGCATGGGGCTGTGGATGAGCGCAGCCACGGTGGGAGCGATGTCCCGGATGTAGGTGCGTTCATAGGTGATGCCTGCCGGAACGTGCCAACCGTAAAACAACAACGGCACGTGGGTGTCGTATGCAAAAGGCGAACCGTGCGTCGTACCGCTTCGGCTGTATTGGATCCACCCGGGTTTGGGAACGATGATCACGTCGCCCGATGCCGATGCCGACCAGCCGTTGCGCAATCGCTCGAGCACCTCGTCGTTGGCGGTGTTGCCGCGCACGAGGTCGGTGCCGGTCACCGCCGTGAATACGCCTTCGTATTCTAAGGCCAATGCCTGAACGCGCTGTTGCATGGCTTCTAGATCCAACCCGCGCTCACGGATGAGCGGACGGTTGAGGAAGAATTGGTCGTTCGAGTAATTGAGCACCCACTCGCCTTCACCGTACGCGGCTGCCAGGTCCGCCTTGGCCTCGTCGATGAGGTTGCCGGGTTGCCAGTAGTCCACGGGGATTCCGGCGTCTTGCGCCAGTGACGGCACGGTCGCGGCGCCGTGGTCGGCGGTCAGCCAGCACATCCACTGTCCGGCACCGACCGTTTGGTCCAATGATCGGAAGAACCGAGTAAGTTGCTGGTCCAACCGAACGTAGGTGTCCATGGTTTCCCATGCGTGCACGCCGAATTGGTGGCCCACGTAGTCGGTGGAAGAAAAACTGACGGCCAACAAATCGGTGTAGGCGTCGCGTCCCAGCCCTTCGCCCGCAATCGCCGCAATGGCGAAGTCGACTACGAGGGTGTTGCCAACCGGTGTGCCTTTGAGGATGTCAAAGCCGCCGTTGGCCTCGCTGAGTTCCTTGAGGTCGTATGGGTAGGTGGGGTTGTTGTCGCCTTTGAAGGACCGCTCATAAGGCGTGTTGTCCTCGGTTTGAATGGACAGCGCCTCCTCCGAGAGATTCATGGCCCAGGGTTGCTTCAAGTAGCGGTCGGCCCAATTGGCGTTGTTCCACTTTTCCACCCAACGCGGCACTTCGTCCATGTAGCGCGTGCTGGTGATGAACTTGCCTTCGTCATTGCCGTAAAACCAGTACGCAGCGTCCGCGAGGTGGCCAGCGGGCAGAATGGCCCCGCGGTCTTTGATGCTGATGCCGATTACTTTCGATTGCATGCCGGTGGCGAGTTTGAGCTCGTCGCCCAGCGTAGTCGCTTCCATGCGGTGCGGTGACATGTGGCCGGCGGTGTTGCTCGGGTCCGAAATACCAACCGTCTGCACCGAGGCGTCTGAAGCGCAATACACGGAACTTCCCGAGCCGCGGTCGTACCAGTCGTTGCCGATGA
>CAXREW010000180.1:0-2297 GCA_964229455.1 Flavobacteriaceae bacterium
GTGCGCGTGGCCTTGTCTGGTGTTTCTACCGCCGGTGCATTGCGCAATTTGGAAGCGGAAACGGGATCGCCCGGGTTCGACACGTACCGTACGGATGCTGAGCAAACGTGGAACGAGGCCTTGTCCATCGCCCGCATCGAAGCCTTGCGAAAAAAAGACAATACAACCTTCTACACTGCGCTGTATCACAGTATGTTAAGCCCGGTTACTTATGAAGATGTTGACGGCTATTACCGCGGCTTGGACCAGAACCTTTACAGATCAAACGGCTTTACCAACCACACGATTTTTTCCTTGTGGGACACCTACCGTGCCCTGCACCCCTGGATCAATCTCACCCAGCCTGAACGGGCTGCTGACCTCGGCAACAGCATGCTTGCACATGCCGACCAAAGCGTCCACGGCATGCTCCCTATCTGGAGCCATTACGCCAACGAAAATTGGTGCATGATCGGGTACCACGCCGCCTCAGTATTGGCCGATGCTTACGCCCATGGCATCCGTGGATGGTACCCACAAGCGGGCCTCGAGGCATCCGGTGCCACGGCTACGGTTCCCTACTTCGAAGGGCTGGAAGACTACATGAAGCTCGGATATGTTCCCGATGACCGAAGCCATTCAGCGGTTTCCAAAACCCTGGAATACGCCTTCGACGATTGGTGCATCGCACAATTGGCCCAAGCCATGGGGGAAGACTCCGTAGCAGTGGCATTCACCCGTCGAGCCGAAGCCTACCGAATGGTTTGGGATCCCACTGCTCGCTTCATGCGGCCTCGTTTGGCAGATGGAACGTTTCGCGAAGCGTTCGACCCCATGGAAACCCACGGCCAAGGCTTCAGTGAAGGCAATGCGTGGAATTACGGGCTCTATGTGCCCCACGCCCCGGATTCATTGATTGCTTGGCACGGGGGACCCGCAGCCTTTATTGATCATCTAGACTCCTTATTCACCATGGAACTGGACGACGCCTACTTTGCCCATACGGAGGACATTTCGCGGGACGGTATCATCGGCAACTACGTGCATGGCAATGAGCCGGGCCACCACATTGCCTACCTCTACAACCGGGCTGGTGCTCCGGAAAAAACCCAAGAGCGCGTGCGCATGATTTGCGAGAAAATGTACGGACCAGGAGTGGATGGGCTGTGTGGGAATGACGACGCAGGACAAATGTCGGCGTGGTACTTGTTTTCTGCACTGGGCTTCTACCCCGTCGCTCCAGGATCTGCATGGTACGAACTCGGGAGCCCCAACCTGCGTTCGGCCGCTATCCAAGTGGGTTATGGAAACACCCTGCGCATTGAGACCGTTGGGAATGCTATCAATAATGCGCGCGTTCAGTCTGTCTCTTGGAACGGAGAGGCGATTACCGATTGGCGCATTGCTGCTGCCGACCTGGTGAAAGGCGGCACATTGACCTACACGTTCGAGTGATTCATGGCTGCAAAGCCGAAACGAGTCGCCCCTGAATGACCGACCACCCTGCTTCAGAACGGGTCATCGTAAACGGGAGTCGGTACGGGACGCACTGCGGTTCCAGCACCATGAAAATTTCGCCGGCTGCGGCGGCCACTCCGGGCTCAATCCTGAGGTAGGTGGCGACTTTCGTATCCTTCAAAAGCATGGGGACGAGCTGGGCTTCGAACGGCTCCATCGCCAACTCAGCGGCAGGCTCTTCGCGCCAGGAAGTGTTGCGCACCGCTGCGGTATCCGCCCACTGCACTTGAAATTTTCCGAGGTAATCGAAGGTACAGGTGGCCGAAATGATGTACCCGCCATACGGCAGCTGTACTTCTGAATTCAACCACACCGCATCGCCGCTTTCTTCCACATCCAATCGGATTTCAAAGCCCGGAGGAATGGCGTCCGGATTGCGGTGGGGAGCCATGAGGGCATGGTGAACACCCCCGCCGTTTTGGACAAAATTCAAGTCCGCGCTTTGGCTCCATACTGTGCTCGCGACGCACACCACGCACCAGGACAAGGCCAAGCGTCGAGCTGCCATCACGCCAATCACTGAACGATCAGGCGGCTGGTACGGGTGGCACCAGATGGGCAAGTCCAACGCATCAAGTACACGCCGGGTTCCCAATTCGCCGTTGACATGACGGAGGTGCTTGCAGCCGTTGGATGCTCCACGAGTTGACCCGCATAAGTGAACACGTCCAGGTGCTCACCCGGGCCACAAGCCGCCGTCCATCGAATGGCCTCCCCCGCGGTAACGGGGTTGGGGAATACAGGCGTCCACGTTGCTTCTGGGGCGTTTTCCACGGCATTGGCATTGCCCGTTGGGTTGA
>CAXREW010000181.1:0-2942 GCA_964229455.1 Flavobacteriaceae bacterium
TTTGCTGGGGCCTCTTGTGCTTGATCGGGATGTTCGGCTGGACCGGTTGTTCAGTTCAGTCGGAACGGGTGGACCTGATCGTTCACAACGGGGTCGTGTTGACCCTCGATGGAGCCAACACGATCGCTCAAGCCGTTGCAGTGGACAGCGGTCGCGTAGTTGCGGTCGGTCCTGAGCGCGCCATATTAAATAAGGATGCAGCCGATCTGTCCGTGGACTTGCGTGGCGGAGTCCTGACGCCGGGCCTAATGGATGGACACGCCCATTTGATTGGGTATGCCGACGGCCTGCTTGAGGCCAATTTGTTTGGCACGACCAGCTGGGAAGATGCCGTAGAACGAGTCGTCAAGCACCAGGCCGAATGGCCGAGTGAATGGGCCGTAGGCCGGGGATGGGACCAAAACGACTGGGACAGTCAAGCATTCCCGGATCGAACATTGCTCGATGCCGCCTTCCCGGATCAGCCCGTAGCGTTGGAGCGCATTGATGGCCACGCATTGGTAGTGAATGGCGAGGCGTTGCGCCGGGCGGGCCTGCTCAGTGGAGCGGTGCCAGCGGTTGAAGGGGGAGAAGTGGTGCTTGATGCGGACGGCGTTCCCACGGGCGTGTTGGTTGATAATGCGTGCGGATTGGTCAGTGGCATTATTCCGGCACAGCCGGAGTCGCGGAGGCTCGAGGCCTTGATGGATGCACAGGCAAATTTGCTCGCTCACGGGATTGTAGGGGTGACCGATGCCGGGTTGTCGCCGGCCGAAATTGAACGAATCGACGCGCTTCAGCAATCCGGTGCACTCAAGTTGCGGGTGAATGCTTTGGTTTCGGCTAGCGATGAAAACATTGCCTGGCTGGTGGATACGGGACGGCGAATCGAAGATTGCCTGGTCGTGAACGGCGTTAAGTTCTACATGGACGGTGCCTTGGGCTCGCGCGGTGCACTGCTCCGACAGCCGTACAGCGACCGCACAGGTTGGTTCGGATTGGCCACCCAACGCGAACAGGAATTTAAACGTCAAATTGAGACACTCCACGGGCATGGACTGCAGGCCGCCACGCATTGCATCGGCGATTCGGCCACGGCCCTGGTCTTGGACGCCTACGCGGAGGTGTTGGAGGGACCCAATGACCTGCGGTGGCGCATCGAGCATGCGCAGGTGGTGTCCGAGGAGGACGTGGCGCGGTTTGGCAACTACAGCGTGATCCCATCGGTGCAACCGACGCACGCGACAAGCGACATGTACTGGGCAGGGGAGCGGCTAGGGAGAAATCGGATCCGCCGCGCGTATGCCTACCAAGAGCTGTTGCAAGCGTTGGGGATGACGGCACTCGGAACGGATTTTCCTGTGGAAGACATTGATCCCCGCAAAACATTCGCTGCAGCCGTGGCGCGCATGGACGCGGAGGGTTACCCGGTGGGAGGCTTCCAATCGGAAAACGCATTGACTCCAGAACAAGCCTTGCGCGGCATGACCCAATGGGTCGCGTTGGCCCAATTCCAAGAAAATGCCCTGGGCACGATTGAAATCGGCAAATGGGCAGACTTTACTTGGATGGATCGGAATTGGCTTGAAGTGGACGCGCAATCCGTACGTGACACACGTATATATGGAACCTGCATCGCCGGCGAGTGGTGTTATTTGGAATCGGAGCGTCCATGAAGAACTCCATTTTCCGCTCCCCGTTGACGTGGTTGTTGGTGGTTTTTGCTTTGGGGGTAGCCATTGGCATTGTCGAATTGACCCCAGAACGGAGCCTTCCCGTCATCCAGCCCCATGAATTGAATCCCGCCCTGGTCGATCCGGCATTGTGGTCCAATGAGGATCACCGCATCTTGGATTTCGAATTGGTCAATCACTTAGGTGACAGCGTCACCTTGAAAGACGTAAATGGCGAGGTGCTCATCAGCGACTTTTTCTTCAGCCGCTGTGCGACCATTTGCCCCATCATGACCTCCAATTTGCGCGCCGTGCCGAAGGCGCTGGAAGGGAAAACCGGATGGCGCATCCTGAGCCACAGCGTCACACCGGCAGCTGATACCCCTGAAATTCTCGCGGCTTACGCAGATCGAATGGGCGCGTCTCATCCCAACTGGTGGTTCCTAACCGGCGCTAAAAAGGAGATTTATCGGTTGGCCCGAACCAGCTATTTCGCTTGCTACGACGAGGCACAAGGGGGAGATGGGGGAATGCAGGACTTTGTTCACACGGAGAACGTAGTGCTTGTGGATGCCCAAGGACGCCTGCGTGGCTTTTACGATGGCACCAGCGAAGAGGCTATAAATCAGCTGATTGCAGACGCCCAATTTCTCCTCGAAAAAAAAGATTGAATTTTTTCAAGAAAAAGTTGGTGGCATTCGAGAAAGTCACCATACATTTGCGGCCGCTTTCGAAGGAAGGCACGTTCATTGAAACGCGATTGACAACAGGAAAACGAATGGCTCAGGCCTGACGTTTTAGCCAGCTCGAAAAAAAACCACAGAAAAGATTGTGGGATGAATATTTCGAACTATCTTTGCGCCCCCTTTCGAGGGAAGTTCTTTACAGAATGTGGCGCGAAAAATGTTGGCAGGTTCTCCTCAAAAAGTTTTGAAGAGACTTGTAAACAGACCTACCTTTGTCGCCCGCTTTTAACAGAGCATTTGAAAGAAACCGACTCGTCGGTGGACATCGATAAACGTTCTTTGACTTGATGCAGCAGCCCGGATTCTTCTTCGGAAGATTCCATCAAATCCACTCTCCCCCCGGAGGGTGGTGTCTCATCCCTGCAAAGGATGAGATTGTTAGATTCCCTGAGATTCTCAACAGATTAAACTTTTTACAATGGAGAGTTTGATCCTGGCTCAGGATGAACGCTAGCGGCAGGCCTAACACATGCAAGTCGAGGGGTAACAGGGAAAAGCTTGCTTTTCCGCTGACGACCGGCGCACGGGTGCGTAACGCGTATGC
>CAXREW010000182.1:0-3295 GCA_964229455.1 Flavobacteriaceae bacterium
CGACCGTTGGTGGATGGACGTGCCATTCCCCGGCCAAAAAACGGGAGCACACATCGTCGGATGTGCCTATGAGGATTACCTCGAAGCGAGCGCCGGAAAGATGCCGGATCGATGGTGGAAAACCCTCCAAAAACTCAATTGATTCAGGGCGTCGAGCCGCAGATTTGCAGGCCGAGAATTCACAAGTTTTAGAATTTCTCTATATTAGCGTTCTTGGGGATTCTCCCTCGAGAAAGAACCTGCTGCAAATCAACTAGTTAACATGACTCGACTTCTACTCCTCGCGAGCGCTTGTTCCTTAGCATTGAGCACCCTGACTGCTCAGCAAGACCCACAGTTTACCCAGTGGTACATGGAGCCTGCGTCGTTCAACCCTGCCGTGGCGGGAAACAGCGACCTCACTTGCGTTTCAGGGACCTACCGCAACCAATGGGAAGGACTCGATCGCGACCCCAACACGTCCATGTTGACGGCACACACATTCGTTGACCCACTGAAGGGAGGCGTATTGCTCTCCGTTTACCAGGACGCTCTCGGCCAAGAGGAGAACATGATGGCGCGCTTGGGCTATGCATACCACTTGGAGCCGCTTTCCAATGGTGCGATTGTCAGCGCTGGTCTCTCAGCGACAATGTTCCAGAAAAAACTGGGCAACGAGTGGATTGCCATCGACGACTACACGCAGGATGCGGCCATTCCGAACAACGCGACGTCTTCGAGCACCATTGACCTTGATTTCGGTGTGTTTATCCGCAAACCTGGTTCCTTTTACGCAGGGATTTCCGCTACCCACCTCCTCGAGCAGGAATTGGCAGATTTGAGCATTCAGCCTCGACGACACATTTACGCAATGGGCGGGTACACGCACCCATTGGACGGAGACTATTTGTTGCTCCGTACAAACGTGTTGGCCAAAACCGACCTCGCAGCCACCATTGCTGACGTCAATGTCAACGTATTGTGGAACCAAATGGTCTGGGGAGGTGTGAGCTGGCGTCCAGGCGACGCCGTCGCTCCCACAGTAGGTTTCGAATACGCAATGGATTCGAGCGATCGCACCAGCACTTCGCAGCAAGTGTTCCGATTGGGATACAGCTACGACGCGACGACATCTGAATTAAGTAACTATTCCTCAGGTTCTCATGAGGTATTCTTGAGCTACTGCTTCAAGTTCGAAACCATCCCTGTGACGAACCGTTACGCCAACCCTCGATTCCTCTAACGGAATACGAAACAGCAACAAAGTGGAGTTAGTACTCGTATATCCTCTTTCAAGGATTAGCCTGCAAGCAACATGAAAAACATCCTTCTCATCCTCATTACGGCTGCTGCGTTGTTCAGCTGCACAGCCGGACCCCAAGGCGAATTGGTTGGAGTTTACCCCCGTGAACAATGGATTCAAGTGAATCCTTACGGCATGAACTACATCCACCTCGGCTCCTACACCATGGGCCCGAGTGACCAAGATGTTCCCTTCGCCATGAACACGCGTTCGAAGACGGTAACCATGCCGGCCTTCTACATCGATGTTCACGAAATCTCAAACAACGAATACCGTCAATTCTGTGAGTGGGTCAAGGACTCCTTGTACCGCAACACGCTCGCTGAAGACGACAATGAAGATTACTTCTTCGCTGAAACCGAGGAAGGCATCGAATTGGACCGCTTCATCGACAAGGGGTACATCCTCAACTGGGAAACCCCCATTAACTGGGAAGACGAAGACATCTTCGATCTGCTCTACGATGAGTACTTCCTGCAAGGCTCTGACCAGTACTACAACCGCCGTCAATACGATACGCGAAAGCTGAACTTCCGCTACTGGTGGTTGAACTTTGACGCTGCGGCGAGCAAGGAAAGCCGAGATTCTGAATTCGGTGAAACCAACAGCCTGAACCAATTGCACTCGGTTCGTGGCCACAGCGATCGTTCGCAATTTGTGGTGGAAGAGACCATCAACATTTACCCTGACACCCTTGTTTGGGTGCGAGACTTCACTTATGGCTTCAACGAGCCGTTGGCTGACTACTTCTGGCACCCAGCCTATGACAACTACCCGGTAGTGGGTGTTACTTGGAGCCAAGCAAAAGCATTCAACGCGTGGAGAACCCAGCTGATGAACAACTGGCGGAACAGCAACGGCCAATCAGACGTTCAGCGGTTCCGTTTGCCAACCGAGGCAGAATGGGAATACGCTGCTCGCGGCGGCCTTGAATTGAGCCCATTCCCATGGGGTGGTCCTTACATGCGAAATGCCCAAGGTTGTCCACTGGCCAACTTCAAGCCCATGCGCGGCGATTACGTTGAAGATGGTGGTGCTTACACGGTTGACATTTCGAGCTACAGCCCGAACGACTACGGACTGTACAACATGGCGGGTAACGTAGCAGAGTGGACGAGCACGGCTTACGACGAAACGGTATACGAGTTCTCGCATGAGCTCAGCCCAGAGTACACGTACCACGCCAAGGTCACAGACCCCCCTGCGCTCCACCGCAAAGTGACCCGTGGCGGATCGTGGAAGGACATTGGATACTACTGCCAGACCGGTACGCGTTCATTTGAGTACCGAGATACAAGCAAGGCATACATCGGCTTCCGCAGCGTGATGTCATACATGGGACGTGGCAAGAGCGGCGACCCTGAAGAATGGAATTAATTCAAAACCGGTGACTCAGCACCGCTTTGAACTGCGAGAAATAAAATTGAAACCAAAAGCAAGTAAAAAATGAAACCAGGAAGTAAAGGCTGGAAAAACCTGATGGCGAAAATGTACGGTATTGGTGCCGCCATCGTAATTATTGGAGCGATGTTCAAAATCAACCACTATCCCGGCGCGTCCGAGATGTTGGTGGTTGGATTGTCTACAGAGGCGATCATCTTCTTCTTCTCTGCATTTGAACCTCCACACGAAGATCCAGACTGGTCCTTGGTTTACCCCGAATTGGCCATCCCTGCTGACGGTCCTAAGCCTCCCACCCGCCAGCTTGATGACATGCTGGCCAAGGCCAACATCGACGAGGAACTCATCAGCAACTTGGGCGAGGGCATGCGCCATTTGGGCGAACAAGCCGCCAAGATGGGCAAAGCTGCTGACGTAGGCGCCGCAGCGCAGAAGTACTCGGATTCATTGGAAGAAGCAACGAACCAAGTGAAGGCATTGTCCGGCACGTACCCCCAGGTGAGCGAAGCCCTAAACGGCGTGAAGGACGCCAATGAAATGGGCGAAACAGTCGGAGCTGCGATGCAGCAGATGAGCACCAACCTCGGTTCATTGAACGAAATGTACGCCGGC